>JAKAPT010000034.1 GCA_021806885.1 bacterium
TATCCTTTCCTTCGAAATAAAGGAGTTTATGGATAATAATATTTTTTATTTAGGGGAAATTTATATCTCTCCGGAGGTTGCTTCCGGAAATGCTAAGGTTTACAAAGAATTCTGGGAAAAAGAATTATGGATTGGAGGCTCTGAAAATACGTTCAAGCATACCGGGGCTTCCGATTTTTACAGGGAGCTTGCCCTGCTTTTAATTCATGGAATATTACACCTTTTTTCCTATACCCATGACGAAGAGCATAAAATCGGCGAGGGTGGAGAAGAATATAACCGTGAAATGAAGAACATGCAGAAAATAATTTATAAGAAGATAGCATCAGGTTCAAAAAAATATGGAAGAAAATAAAAGGATAAAAAAGCATACCCCTCAAAATTGGGTGGATTCCTTCAGTGCGGCCATAGAAGGTATAATTCTCGCGACAAAAACCGAGAAAAACATGAAAATACACTTCGGGATAGCCTTTGGCGCTATTATCCTCGCCCTTATCTTGAGGATATCTAAAATTAGCCTTCTTTTAATATTCATTTCAGCCCTTTTCGTGCTTTTCGCGGAGACTTTTAATACGGCTATAGAATATCTCTCCGATTTCGTGTCCCAGGAGCATTCCCCTCACCTTAAAGCGGTAAAAAATATCTCTGCGGGGGCCGTCTTGTTATCCGCAATGGCTGCGTTTATCATTGGATATGAAATATTTTCAAAATACCTTTACCGTGTGGTATACTACTTCCTAATCATGATAAAATCCCCGGCAGGTTCGGATATATCCATTATAGTCATCTCCCTCGTCCTGGTGCTTATCATTTTTATCAAAGCAGTTTTTGGAAAAGGAACTCCCTTAAGAGGGGGGATGCCAAGCGGGCATGCGGCAGTGGCGTTTTCGATATGGCTCATGGTTTCATTCCTGACGTTTAATCCCGTCGCCTCGCTCCTCACGCTCGTTCTTGCCTTTATTATTGCCATCTCAAGGATAAAGGGCGGGATACATTCAAGGCTGGAAGTCCTCATGGGAAGCCTTTTGGGGATATTGGTTACCGCCTTAATCTTTAAATTTTTTTATTTTTAAACAGGGTTTATGAAAAACAAGGAACAAAAATACACCGGGGTACGGGGTCTTGTAGAAATAGTAAGAAAGCTCAGGTCAGAGAAAGGTTGTCCTTGGGATAAGAAGCAAACCGAGGAGACATTAAAGCCTTTTGTAATAGAAGAGGCTTATGAAGTCGTTGATGCCATAAGTTCCGGGGACAAGTCTGAAATTATGGAGGAACTGGGGGATTTGCTCTTACAGGTGGTTTTTCTTTCCGAAATATATGAAGAAAGGAAAGAATTCTCCCTCGATGATGTAGCAATGTCCATAAATAGAAAACTTTTAAGACGGCATCCCCACGTTTTCGATGAAAATTTTTCCCTGAAAGAAGGGGAGTGCCTTGAAGAAGTAATACTGAAGAACTGGGAAACAATCAAGGCAGAGGAAAAAAAGGAAAAGTCTAAAACCGGAAAAGGCAAAACCAAAAGCGGAATAGAGGGTTCTTCGGTTTATATTTCCGAAAGCATGCCCGCCCTTCACAGGGCCTTCATGGTGCAGGAAAAAGCCGGGAGAACGGGTTTTGATTTTGACGGGGTGGACGGGGCAATGGATAAAATTTATGAAGAGATATCGGAGCTTAAAGAAGAGCTTGAAAAAATAAGAAGAAATCCCGGAGAAAAGAAAACCCTTGAAAAAATTAAGGAAGAATACGGGGACATACTGTTTTCTTCCGTTAATATAGGAAGGCTTTTAAATATTCATCCCTGTAACGCCCTCAACCAATCTTCAAACAAATTCATAAAAAGATTTAGTTACATCGAGAGTAGGACAGGCAAAAAGATCTCCGAGCTGAACCCTTCGAAGCTCAATGAATTATGGGAAGAATCAAAACAAGCCAGTTGATTTATAATATCTTTTTCTCGATTTTGTCAGGCTTACTTATAGCCCTCTTATTCCCGAATTTTAATCTTGAGTTTCTAGCCTGGTTTTCCCTGGTACCCCTTTTGTATGTAATGGAAAAATCAAGGGGGTTTAGGGAATCTTTTTTATACGGTTTTTTAACGGGGCTTGTTTCATACATTGTAATTTTATACTGGGTTGTTTACACGGTGCGTGTTTACGGCAACCTGCCTTATTATATCGCGGTCCTTGCCCTTTTCCTTCTTGCCGGGTACCTTGCGCTTTTTACCGGTCTTTTTGCTGCTTTCGGAAAAATAATCCTTTTAAATTATAAAAGACTCGGGATTTTTCTTATCCCCGCCTCCTGGGTTTTTTTTGAACTTTTAAAGTCTTCTCTATTGACGGGATTTCCCTGGGAAAACCTCGGCTTTTCGCAGTATTTGAATATTCCTTTTATTCAAGTGTCCGATATTATTGGCGTTTTCGGGCTATCATTTATAATTGTTTTAATTAATTATATTTTATTTCATTCTATTTTTCTTCACAAAGAAATTTCCAGAAAGACGGCTTTTCTTGAACTTTTGACCGGCTTACTGGTTTTCGCGTCCGTTATATTATATGGATACTACAACATATTTTCGCTGAATAGTTATTTAATTAATAAAAAACCTCTTGAGGTCGCGTTAATTCAGGGGAATATAGGAATGTTCAAGAAATGGAAAATAACCCCCGAAAGGACGACCCGAATTTACATGGCTTTAACCGAGAAATCCCTCAAATATAAGCCGTCTCTCGTTGTTTGGCCCGAAACTTCCCTCCCTTATATCATTTCTTTAAATCCGCCCTACTGGGACAAAGTTATGGAATATAGCCGTAAAAACAATATAAACCTCATTTTTGGGGCTATAGGATACAGGTTTTATAACAATGAAGACCATTTTTATAACAGGGCATACATGTTCACAAAAGATGGAAAATATACCTATTACGACAAAAGGCACCTTGTTCCTTTCGGCGAATACACCCCGTTGAAGAAGGAACTGCCTTTTCTATCATATATATTAAGGGGGGCTGGTATAGGAAATTTTTCCGCCGGCAAGCATTACAGACTCCTTAAAAGTGCGTCCTTAAGGGTTGGCGCCATGATTTGTTATGAGGCGTATTTCGATTCTTTAGCCAGGCATTTTACTGAAAAGGGTGCAAATTTACTCGTCAGCATAACGGATGACGCATGGTATGGAAAAACATCGGCTCCCTATCAGGATATGTCCATGACGGTTTTTTCGGCGGTCGAAAACGGAAGATATGTCGTAAGGGCAGGAAATTCCGGAATAAGCGGGATAATATCTCCAACCGGAAAGATAGTCGAGGAAACCGGAATATTTAAAAGAACGTTTCTTATAGGGCATATAAAGCCGGTTAATAAAAAGACTTTTTTTGTTTTATATGGTAATATATTTACCTATATTATTTCAGGTTTGTTTTTATTTTCTATCCTTTTTCTGATTTTAAGGAAACAGGTTCGAATGAACTCGGGCAGCGGGCGAATGCCCGCAAAGAAATAGCCTGCTTTATGGTCTATTGATTAACGGCTATGCCGCGGCAACTGAAAATTGCCAATTATTAAATAAATTTGTAGGAGGTTATATAAATGGCAGGTGCAAATCCAAATGCCGTCCATGGCCTTAATCTAAGCCTTCTTGACAGGACTGTAAAAGGGCTTGACGAAAAACTGGAAAAATTGCGGAGGAGGCTTTGACGTCTCTTCTCTCGAAAGACGCCTTAAAGAAATTGACGATATATCATTAAAAGAGGATTTTTACAAGGATATAGGCTATTCCACTTCAATTCTTAAAGAAAAAAACCAGGTAGAAAACAGCCTTAAATCGTTTTACCGTGTTTTTAAAGAGTTTGAAAATATAAAGGAATTATACTACCTTTCCTCGGAAACAGGCGATGAAGCCATGATGACGGAGATCATGGAGGCATTGAAGCCCCTCGAGGAAGAGATTCTTGACCTTGAAATTGACCTGACGCTTTCCGGAAAAGACGACAGGCTTAATGCCATCGTTGAAATTCATGCGGGTTCCGGCGGTACCGAATCAATGGATTTTGCCTCTATGCTTCTAAGAATGTATTTGAGGTATGCCGAAAGAAAAGGATTTAAATCAACAATAATGGAATATAACCCGGGGGAGGAGGCAGGGGTCAAAAGCGTCACATTCACCGCGAGCGGCGAATTTGCGTACGGATATTTAAAATCCGAAAGCGGGGTGCACAGGCTGGTAAGAATATCCCCTTTTGATGCCAACAAAAGGAGGCATACGTCTTTTGCCTCGGTTTTCGTGTATCCGGAAATAGAAGACAGCATCGAGGTGGTCATAGACGAAAGAGATTTAAAAATTGACACATACCGTTCGAGCGGGGCGGGCGGTCAGCATGTCAATACTACCGATTCGGCCGTAAGGATTACCCATATTCCAACAGGTATCGTTGTAGCCTGCCAGAACGAGCGTTCCCAGATTAAAAACAGGGAGATGGCATATAAGCTTTTAAGGGCGAGGCTTTACGATTTTTATAAAAAGAAAAAAGAAGAGGAAGAAGCGAAGATAAATAAAACCAAGAAAGAGATTTCCTGGGGTTCGCAGATAAGGTCTTATACCCTTAATCCTAACAGGCTCATAAAAGACCACCGCACCGGTGTGACAGTTTACGACGAGCAAAAAGTTTTTGACGGCGATATAGACGATTTTGTCAGCGCTTACCTGCTCGGAGTAAAAGGGAGCGAACATTAATTAATGGGGGCAATATTGGATCAGGAATTAAACGTCCTTGAAAAGAACCGTCTTGATACACTGACTAAGCTAAGGGAAAGAGGAATAAATCCCTTTGACAACAAATTTGTCAAAAAAGAAAATATAGGAGGGATTATCTCTTTATATGGAGGCAATAACCGGGAATATTTCGATCAAAATGCGGTTGGGGTTAAGACCGCCGGCAGGATTATTGTTGTAAGGAATTTCGGAAAGGCCTCTTTCTTCAGGATTAGGGATGGTTTTGGCGAGATACAGTGCTATATTCAAAAAAATTCCGAAGAGGATGATAATTTTATCCTTTTCAAGGAATTTATCGACGCGGGTGATTTTTGCGGGGTGGAAGGGCATCTTTTCAGGACGAAAACCGATGAACTTACGATAAAAGTCGAGCGGCTTCACCTCTTAACGAAATCGCTTAAACCCCTTCCGGAGAAATGGCACGGTTTGAAGGATGTGGAAGCTAGATACAGAAAGAGATATATAGACCTCATTGCCAGTAGCGAGGTAAGAGAGATATTTAAAAAAAGGGCGAAGGTTATTAACTTTATCAGGGAGTATTTAAACTCTTCCGATTTTCTCGAGGTTGAAACCCCGATAATGCAGGCAAACCCCGGAGGCGCCACCGCAAGGCCTTTTAAAACCCATCATAATGCCCTGGATCTTGAGCTTTACATGAGAATTGCTCCGGAACTTTACTTGAAGAGGCTTGTTGTCGGCGGGCTTGAAAGGGTATATGAAATAGGAAGAAATTTCAGGAACGAAGGGATATCCGTAAAGCATAACCCGGAATTCACCATGCTTGAATTCTACACGGCATATTCCACTTATGAAGACCTTATGAGTTTTGTGGAAGACATGCTTTCAAAGCTGGTTCTTAACTTAAACGGGGGCTTTCAGATTGTTTATGATCCTTACGGTAAATTAGATTTTAAACCCCCCTTCAGAAGGATAAAACTTATGGACAGCCTTTTTGAAATAGGGGGCTTTAAAGCGGAAGACATTTCATCCGCGCCAAATATTTATAATATCTTAATAAAAAGAGATATAAAGGGGATAAGCGAAAAAGACAGCCTCGGGGAATTGCTTACCCTTCTTTTCGATGAGTTTGTCGAACCCAAACTGATAAATCCGACATTTATAACCGATTATCCCGTGGAAAGTTCACCTTTAGCCAGAAGAAACGATGAAAACCCTGCGGTCGTCGACAGATTCGAACTATTTATAGCCGGAAGGGAAATTGGAAACGCTTTTTCCGAATTAAACGACCCGCTTGACCAGGAGGAAAGATTCAGGGCACAGGTGAAGGCAAAAGTTAACGAAGGCCTTCCCGCGGAAATGGATGACGATTTCATCGATGCCTTAAAACAGGGGCTCCCTCCTACCGCGGGATGCGGCATTGGAATAGACAGGGTCGTGATGCTCCTTACCAATTCTTATTCCATAAGGGACGTAATCTTTTTCCCCCTCCTTAAACCCGTTAAGTAAATAACGTAAAAATAAATGAATTTTCATGTAAAGATAGCGTTACATTATTTAAAACCTAAAAATAATTCATTTATATCTCTTTTAAGCTTCATATCCATCGCCGGAATAGCTATAGGCGTTATGGCGCTTATAGTAGTGCTGTCCGTTATGAATGGATTCGACCATTCCCTCGAAAAAAGGGTTATAGGAATCGAATCCCATATCGTAGTTCTTAACTATTCCGGCTCCATTATACATTACCGGAAACAGATTAAAAAAATATTATCTATTAAAGGGGTCAAGAGCGCTTCCCCGTTTGTTTACTCAGACGTCATGATTTCTTCTTCAGGCGCTTCTACCGGGAGCGTGCTGAGGGGCATAGACTTAAGTACCGCTGTAAAGGCGACGAGCCTTAAAAAATACATCGTTAGCGGGAGCCTGCAAGGGATCAACAGTTCAAAATTCAATTGCATAATCCTGGGGAGGGTACTCGCAAGGGAACTGGGTGTTTCGGTAGGCGATAACGTTTCCATAATTTCCCCCCAGGGGGAGATAACGCCGTTCGGGGTTATGCCAAAGACCGAAAAATTCAGGGTGTGCGGCATAATCGATACCGGAATGTATAATTATGATTCCACTTTCTCGTTTATCTCGATAAAAAACGCGCAGTTTTTTCTTGGAATGCCGGGAAATATGGCTTCAGGAATCGAGGTAAAAGTTAATAATATTAATCTTGCCAATTCATACGCTAAAAAGATAGCCTCCGCCTTAAATAAAAAGTCTTCCTCTTCTTTTTATGCTTTAAGCTGGGAGCAACTAAACAGGGCTTTATTTTCAGCCATAAAATTAGAAAAATTGACCATGTTCGTTATTCTTTCACTTATCGTCCTTGTGGCCGCGTTCAACATCATATCCACGCTTATAATGGTCGTGATAGAAAAAAGAAAGGATATAGCCGTATTGAAAACCATGGGGGCGAGTTCAGCGGATATTATGAAGATTTTCATGATTCAGGGGGTTATAATCGGTTTTGCGGGGGCCCTGCTCGGCCTCGTTTCAGGATTTTTAATAGCATATTTACAGAAAACCTACCGGATCGTATCCCTGCCGCAATCGATATATTACATTAAATCCCTTCCCATAAGAATGACCCCTGATGAGTTTATTATTATCTCGTTAAGCGCTCTTTTTTTAAGTTTTATAGCCACGCTGTATCCATCGTACAAGGCCAGCAGGATAGATCCCGCGGAGGGTGTAAGATATGAATAATGACCTGAGAATCGCCGTATCCCTGAAAACAGTAAGCAAGTCCTTTAAAACCGGCGGTGAAACCGTAAATATTTTAAATAATGCCGACTTAGAAATCGCCCGGGGAGGAACCCTTGCCATTACCGGGGAATCCGGCACAGGCAAAAGTACGCTTCTTCACATCGCAGGGACGCTTCTCAAACCGGATAAGGGCGCAGTAAGGTATTTCGAAAATACCGATATATATTCCCTTAACGATAAAAAACTCTCAAAATTCAGAAATGAATCGGTAGGGTTTGTTTTCCAGTTTCATTACCTGCTGAACGAGTTCAGCTGCCTGGAGAATGTTGCCATGCCCCTTTACATTAAAAACTCTCAAAAATCAAAAGCGCTTAAAGAAGCCAGGGAACTTCTGGGTGAATTAGGTCTTGGCCACAGGCTTGATTTCAAGCCTTACCAGCTCTCAGGGGGAGAACAGCAAAGAACCGCCATAGCCAGGGCCCTTATAGGGTCCCCCGAGGTGATATTAATGGATGAACCCACCGGCAATCTTGACCCGTTCCACGCGGAAAAAATCCATTCCCTTATTATGGATCTTAATAAAAAATACCAAAGAACCCTCATCGTGGTTACCCATGACGAAGATTTTTCAAATATGATGGATGAAAAAATTAAAATTGAGGGCGGTGCCATAAGGCGTATAAATTAAATTGACTTAATATCCATTATTTGATAGCCTATTTCAATGAAATTTTTAAGGCTCCTTTTACCCGTATTCTTTTTTCCAGTAATATTCTTCTTTTTGCTTAACTCGCCGCAAGCATTCGGAATGCTTAACAACAGAAATGTCTATGTCGGCTTTTTTCATCAGAAGGAAAAGAATTTAACTTACGGCGGGCTAAATAAATCCTTTCAAAAAGCCTTTATTGGATATTTGAAATCCAAAAAGCCTTATTTTGTCCTTGCCTACTCCACCCTTAATACGCCGCCGTATTTCAATTTCAATAAAACTATAAACCTGGTAAGGATAAAGGAACTCGCCCTCCGGTATCATTCAAATTTTATTGTAACGGGAAACGTTTCAAGGCTGGGGTCTCATTTTGAACTGCACGCGATGCTGATAGAGGCCACAAATATATATAATTCCAAAACCTATAATTATTCCGGTTCAGGAACTGGTTCCCTCGCGAAGAATATTATGGATTTGTCCCAAAAGGTTTCGCTTTTAATTTTAAGCAGTCAGGGGAATGCTAAGGCGGTAAAAGGTCATACCTTATCTTCGAGATCCATATACGGGGTAAGGGTTAAAGGGAACATAAGGGTAGGCGCGGGATTTATTCTTAACAAGGTTAAGGTGGAAAAGGGAGAGCTTTATTCTATAGATAAAATTAATGATAGCGTTAAAAGCCTCTATTCCACCGGATATTTCAATAATATCCTGGTTGATGTTAAACCCTCTCCCGATGGACTGATAATAACTTTCATCGTAACCGAAAGGCCCTTCATGAAATATATAAAATATTCCGGAAACGGCTCTGTTCCCGTTAAAAAAATTAAAGAAATAATAAATTTAAAACCGGATACCCCTTATAGTTCTTTTGAAATAAGCAAGGCGAAAAAAACCCTTGCCCTTATATATTCCGCCGAAGGGTATTACAATGCCAAGATTAAAGTCGAGACAAAGAAATTCCCTGGAAATTATGTCGGGGTTTCCTTTGATATAAACCAGAATACGCCTGTAATGGTGAAAACAGTTAAATTCGAAGGCAATTCGGCCTTCTCCTCGAAAAAGCTCGCGTCGGTCATGGGGATAAAAACAGTAGGCCTACTTACATGGATAACAGGCACCGGAAAATTTAAAAAAGCAAGGTTAAGCAGCCAGATAATAAAGCTTTTAAGTTTTTATTATAACCATGGTTATATAAACGTCAGCGTAGGAAGGCCTAAATTCGTCTTTTCAAAAGATAAAAAATATGTGACCATTATCATTAATGTCAGCGAAGGGCCTCAATATAGAATATCGGAGGTTGACCTCGAAATAGCAAATGTCAAGAAGACATCAAAGCAGTACCTGGAGGCAAAAAAACTTTTAATTACAAAGGTAGGAGACTTATTTAACCGAAAAAACATTGAAAAAGAAATTCTATCGATTACAAAATATTTTACGGATAAAGGATATGCCTTTGTCGACGTTAAACCCTCCATACATATTGATCAGAAAACAAGTTCCGTCCGGGTAGGCTTGATAGTCCACAGGGGAAAAATAGCAAAATTCGGGAAAATCACCGTATCTGGAAACGATGTCACATACAGCTATGTCATTCTCAGGGCCCTTGTTATTTATCCTGGCGAGAAATACAATCCCGAGCTCATTAATGCTTCAAGGCAAAATCTCAAGAACCTGATGTACTTTAAACATGTTACGATAACCACCGAAAAGGTTCAAGACAAAAATATTCTTGACGTTAATGTTCACGTGGAGGAGCAAAATACAGGAAAGTTTACGATAGGGGGCGGTTATAGTACCGCTACGAGGTTTATGGCAATAACGTCCCTATCGGAAGCCAATATTTTCGGAACAGGTATAAGCGCCTCAATAAACGTTCAGGTTGGAGGGCCTTACCAGTCATACAGTTTCAACATATTTCAGCCCTATCTTACATATATTTTCGCAAGGCCCCTGTCCCTGAATTTTTCGGCTTTCGACAATTTTAACTCGCTTTATTACGAATTCGCGTATCGCTCTGTCGGAGGTTCCGTGACCTTTGGTTATCCTCTATACAGGAATATACTGACCGAATATTTAAGATACATGATTGAACAGGATAACTCCATTATTATCCAGGGATTAAATAATATCGTCCCTCAGGGGAAGATTACTACAAGCGAAGTTTCACTTACGACCGTTTTAAGCACTCTTAATAATCCAATGGTTCCGACCTCGGGAGATATGGACAGCCTTCAAGTGAGTTATGCCGGTCCGCCGATAGGTGGAAACGATGATTTCGTGCAATACATTGCCCAGGCAAATCATTATATACCCTTATGGTGGGGAACATCATTCATGCAGGGGATGCAGCTTGGCTACATAACGGCCACAAGGTCATCGAACCCGCTTCCGATTTATCAAAGGTTTTTTGTTGGAGGTATCACCAATACATATCCCCTCCTCGGGTTCATGTACGATTCCGTTGGACCGACCGAAAACGGCCTCCTTACAGGAGGCACAAAGTTCTTTACGGTGCAGGCAAGATATATGATACCTATTTCCAGGGTAATGAAATTTTATGGATTTTTGTGGTGGAATGCTGGAAACGACTGGACCCAGAGCGATCCGGTATTTCCCCTGGGCCTCGTTCAGGCGGCAGGAATCGGATTTAACTGGTATTCACCCTTTGGCCCCATAACTATTACATATGGTAAAATACTTGGTGCCCCAATTAACGGAAACAATCCGACAAGGATTCAGTTCAGCCTGGGGGAAGGATTACCCGGCTTGTAACACGAAAAATAAATTATATTAATTTGTTCATTTAAAAATCGGAGGATTTATGAAGTTTAAAATCAAAGGATTAATTATCGTCTCGGCATTTTTATTAACTGCACCCTTTTTTGTTCTTGCAGGCGGGAATGCGTTCGCCGCAGGTTCCATTGTCGGCGTTATAAATATGCAGAAGGTTGTTACCATGTCGAACCAGGGAAAGGCTGCTAACGCGGAGCTTCAGTCCCTTGCCAAGAAATATAACGGGAAGCTTATTAGCATGAGAAATAATATTGCGGCTATCCAGAAAGATTTACAGCAAAATAGCTCTATAATGTCTTCTAGTGAAAAGACAAAAAAGACCCAGGAATTTGAAACAGACGTATCAAACTTTCAGGCAGAAGAAAAAAAAGTTAATAATATTATTAACCAAAAAAGGTACGCGCTTTTAAAGGGGATAATTTCGAGGGCCGAAGGGATAGTCTCAAATATTGCAAAGGAAAAAGGATTTTTAATAGTCGTGGACCGTCCGAGCGTTGTTTACAGGGTTGATTCAATCGACATAACCCAGGAAGTAGTAAACCAGATGAATAAATAGTCGTAATTTATGGAAATAACCTTAGGAGAAATTGTGAATGAATTATCCTTGAATGTTAAAGGGTATTTTCCTGAAAATATGGTTGTTTCCGGCATTGGGTCTCTTGAAGGAGCAGGGGGAAACCAGCTCTCTTTCATAGTCAGCCCGAAATTCATCAAGAATTTAGAAAAAACCAGGGCTTGCGCGGTAATAATGGATTATGAGTCGTTGAAGGAATTATTGCCGGAAAAACCTGGATATGTAATTATTGACGCGAAAAATCCCTATCTTTCTTTTGCAAAGGCGACCCGGTTTTTTTATGATAAAGAGATTGAGCATGAGGGAAAAAGCGTCAAGAATTATTCGGACCTTGCTCATGTGGATGAAACCGCGAAACCTGGAAAGGGGTGCATACTATATCCAGGTGTTTTTATAGGTCCGGGGACGACAACGGGCGAAAATTGCAATATATTATCCAATACGTACATCGGGAAAAATGTTAAAATAGGAAACAGCGTTTTAATTTACGCGAATGTAACCATCTATGACGGCTCCATCATCGGGAATAATTGCATAATACATGCCGGAACTGTTGTCGGCAGCGACGGTTTTGGGTACGCGAGGGACAAAAACGGGTATGCCAAGATAATCCACAGGGGAATAGCCATACTTGAAGACGACGTGGAATTAGGGGCAAATGTTACCGTTGACAGGGGCGCGGTCGATTTTACGCGTATAGGAAAGGGAACAAAAATCGATAACCTTGTCCAGGTCGCCCATAACGTTATAATAGGAGAAAATTGCGTTATAGCTTCCCAGACAGGCATAGCCGGAAGCTCAAAAATAGGCAATAATGCCGTTATCGGGGGGCAGGTCGGCATATCGGGCCATATTACGATAGGGAATAACGTCACGATAGCGGCTAAGTCAGGTGTTCATGGCGACGTTAAAGACGGCGAAATTATTGCCGGAACCCCGGCATTCGACCTTAAGGAATGGCGGAGCGCGGCAATAAGGTTTAAAAAGCTCCCGGAACTTTTTAAAAGGGTAAGGAGCATTGAAGAAAGATTTAAATGAGGTTTAATAATGAATGGAAAGAACAATTCAAACATTTCCCAAATGGAAATTCGAGAAATTTTAAACCTTCTTCCGCACAGGTTTCCATTTCTGATGGTTGATAAAATCCTGAGTCTTGAAAAAGGAAAGATAATTAAAGCGCTTAAAAACACCACAATAAATGAGCCATTTTTTCAGGGCCATTTCCCCTCTTATCCGGTTATGCCGGGAGTCCTCATTCTTGAAGCCCTTGCCCAGGCAGGGGGCATACTTGCGTATAAAACGGAAGAAGACGACGATTTAAAAAATATGCTGACTTTCTTCAACGGCATCGATAAGGCAAGATTCAGGAGGCCCATATTTCCTGGAAGCACGGTAATTCTGGAAGTTGAACTTATTAAAAGGAAACAGTTTGTATGGTTGTTTCATGGAATCGCGTCAGTTGATGAAAAATTATGCGCCGAGGCCGATCTCATGGCTTCATTTATCAACCCGGGCGGCGGGCGTTAGCCCGCCGGGCAATACATTGCCCTTCCGCGCAGCGGAAGGCGAGCCCAGCAAAGCTCAACCTTAAAAACAAAAGCCTGCGATTATCCGATAAGGATTAATTAGGAATTCATGATAGATAAAACCGCGATTATATCGAAAGAGGCCCTAATAGATGAATCAACCGACATAGGGCCATATTCCATCATTAAAGGCGGGGTTAAAATCGGTAAAAACAATAAAATTGCCTCGCATGTCGTGATAGAGGGAAATACCGAGATCGGAGACAATAATACAGTATTTCAGTTTGCTTCAATCGGCTCGGTTCCCCAGGATTTGAAATACAAGGGGGAGGACACGAGGCTTGTAATAGGGAATAACAATATAATCAGGGAATATGTTACAATAAATACCGGTACCGTAACCGGAAATGGCGTTACTATTGTCGGCAATCACAACCTCCTTATGATGCACGTTCACATAGCTCACGATTGCACGATTGGCGACCGCACTGTACTCGCGAACAATGCCACTCTTGCCGGACATATCGAAATCGAGGATTATGTTATCCTCGGGGGGCTTTGCGCAATACATCAGTTTGTAAGGATAGGAGAATCCGCTCTTATCGCCGGCGGTTCGATGGTTGTTCAGGACATTCCCCCATATCTTGTAGCCTCCGGAGACAGGGCAAGGGTTTATGGCGTTAACAAGATCGGGTTGGAAAGAAGAGGGTTTTCAACCGAAGATATCGAGAATGTAAAATCCGCCTTTAAAATTTTGTATAAGTCGAAAATTACCGCCAGGGCGGCCATAGATAAAATAAGGCAGGAATACCCGGGGGTTAAGAATATTGAAAGATTTGTTGATTTTATAGAAAAGTCTTCGAGGGGTATTGCGAGATAAATTCCGGGATGGAAAATAAAAAAATAGGAATAATCGCGGGGTACGGAAAATTCCCCGTTTTATATATCAAAGAACTTAAATCAAAGGGTTTTGATATCCATGTCTGCGCCATAGAGGAAGAGGCCGATAAATCCCTGGAGACATACGCCGATTCGCTTATGTATATAAGCGTCGGTCAACTGGGAAAGCTTGTAGATTTTTTTAAATCCCGGGGGGTGGAAGAGCTTATAATGGCCGGAAAGGTAAAAAAAACCCTTATGTTTAAAAAAATAAAACCAGATATAAAGGCTATTACGCTTTTTTTGTCCCTGAAAGACAGAAAGGACGATACCATTATGAACGGCATCTGTAATTTCCTTTCTAAAGAAGGGTTAAAGGTTATTCCCCAGACGGAACATATTTCTTCCGTTTTTTTCCCGAGGGGGGTTATCTCTAAAAGGTCCCCTAATAAAAAAGAAATGGAAGACATAGAATTCGGCCTGGCCGCGGCAAGGGTAATCGCCGCAGCCGATATAGGCCAAACAGCCGTTGTAAAGGACAAATCGGTTATGGCTTTGGAGGCGGTAGAAGGAACAGACGAAGCAATCCTGAGGGGAGGGAAACTGGCATCCGGAGGGGCGGTCGTAATTAAAGTAAATAAACCAAACCAGGACCTTAGGTTCGATGTTCCGGCGGTCGGGGAAAAAACGATAGAATCACTTATCGCATCAAATTCGACATGCCTTGCGTTTGAGGCGCAAACTATTGTTTTAAACAAGGAAGAGTTCATAAAAAAGGCCGATGAGGCATCTATCGCAATCTATGTGATTTAATGTCCATTAAAAAAGTACTTATCCTGTCCGGTGAAGTTTCCGGAGACATGCTTGCCGGGGGCTTAGTCAGGTCCCTTAAAAAAATCAACTCCGAAGCCTCTTATTTTGCCATGGGCGGAGAGGGGATTAAATCCGCCGGAGCCGAACTTATCGCTGATATAAATGAACTTTCCGTGATGGGTTTCACGGAGGTTTTAATCAGGATAAAAAAGATATATGCCATATTTAAAAGGATTTCCAGGTGGATAACCGTTAACAGGCCAGACCTTGTAATTCTGGTAGATTTTCCCTCCTTCAACCTTAAAATAGCAAGATTATCCCATGGTCTTGGAATCCCCGTAGTTTATTTCATCCCACCGAAAATATGGGCCTCGAGGTATAAAAGAATACGTCTTATAAAAAAATATATAAAACTGGTAATAGTTATCTTTCCTTTTGAGATTGAGATTTATAAAAAAGAAGGAATTGAAGCATATTATTTTGGCAACCCGCTTTATTTTAAATATATTACTTCAGGTTTTAAGACGCCTCCCAGGGAAGGGCCTTTTGCGGAGAAGGAGGCATCCTGCCTTAAAAGTCATGAAAAATTATCGCCCGTTATAGCTTTTTTACCCGGTTCAAGGAAACCCGAGTTAAGATATCATTCGTTAAGGATTATAAAATCCATGAGGGCTATAAAATCGGAATATCCCGATGCGCTCTTTCTTATCCCTTTCAGGCAGGGAATAGATTTTTCATATTTCTTATCCGCCCTTAAAAAAAATAATATTCCGGAAGAATGGTTTTGTATTACCGGATCAGTGGAACGGACGCTTAAAAAATCTGATTTATTTATTGTTGCGAGCGGAACGGCCTCTTTAGAAGGGTCTTTTTTTAAAAAACCCATGATTATAGTATATTATTTAAATTACCTTACGTATTTAATCGCGCGCGCGGCCGTGAGGGTTAAATATATAGGGCTTATTAATATAATTGCCGGAAAACCCGTGGTTCCGGAATTAATAGAATCGGATTTTAATCCGGAAAATGTCCTATCGTATGTCAAAAAGATGCTAAGCGACAAGGAATATTCCCGCGAACTGGTTAAAGAAATTTCGGACACCGTGGAGAAGCTAAAAACGGATTCCGATATATATGAAGGAGCCGCAAGGCTTATATACGGTAAAATCGACAAACTATGAGTAAAACAGAAAATAAAAAAGACTGGGCCATTTTAAAAAGAATTTTTCCCTACCTTCTTCCCTTTAAGAAAAGGCTCTTTCTGGCTATTGTAAGCATGGGCATAGTTTCCCTTCTTACCGGCGCCCTGGCTTACATCGTGAAACCGTTGATAAATGATATTTTTATTACCAGGAGCTATGAATATTTAATTCTTATTCCGCTGCTGGTCACAGCACCATTTATTGTA
>JAKAPT010000035.1 GCA_021806885.1 bacterium
ATCTGGGCCACGTCAAATAAATATATATTTACGCACGCGGGCGTATTCGAGCTTAAGGATTTCTTTTCCGGCGCTTCTTACGGGGACTCGTCGTCCGAAAGCGTAATGGCAAGGATTAAAAAAATCATAGACCTCGAAAGCTCCTCCGGGAAGGTTTACAGGGACAACGATATAATGGCTATTTTAAAGGCGGAGGGAATAATTATCGCGCGAAGGACCATAGCAAAATACCGGGAACTTATGAATATCCCCCCTTCAAGCAGGAGAAAATTATAAGCTTTTGCGTAACTTAACCAATAACAGGAGGCTTTAAATGAACATTACAGTCACGTTCAAGCACATGGACTCAAGCGATGCCGTAAGAAATTACGCCCAGACAAAGATTTCCAAACTGGAAAAATATTTGAATAATATACTGGAAGCCCATTTGACATTAAGTATGGAGCGGATCGCGCACAAGGGATCGGGAATCGCCTCCATAAAGATAACGGGGAGAAACTTAGACCTTAACGCGCTGGAGAAATCAGACGACATATACAGCGCGATAGACCTCCTCATGGAAAAGGTCGAGGCCCAGATTAAAAAACATAAAGAAAAAGCAAGAAGGAAGGAAACCCTCCGCAACAATCAGGAAACGTATTTTGAAGGACGCTCCGCAGGCCCTGTTTCTTCAGGGGATCTTTCAGATCTTGGAATTGAAATGTCCGATGATTTCGAGAGAAAACCGTTAAGCCTGGAAGAAGCGCTTAATAAACTTAGAAAGAAGAAAAGGGATTTTTTAATTTTTAAGGATAAAGCCACTTCAAAGGTCTCCTTTTTAATCAAGAGCGAGGAGGGATATTCGCTTACCCAACCTGACCTTTAATTATATGGAAAACGAGGTTCAGCGCGGTTCAACGGATGAAAAACCAGGCATAATTTTAATCAGCGGGATATCCGGTTCCGGAAAATCTTCCGCGTTAAAGATCCTTGAGGATAAGGGATTTTTCTGCGTGGACAATATGCCCATGCTTCTTCTTCCAAAGTTTTTCGAACCGGGCATTTCGGCGAGATTAAAAAATATTGCCTTTATGGTGGACATAAGGGAAAAGAGCCTTTTTGACGGCGGGAGAGACAATCCGTCCATAGAGGGTTACATTAAATTTTTGAGATCCAAATCCTCTTTTTTCAAATATATTTTTATGGAAGCCGATGACGATGTCGTCATAAAGCGTTATTCCGAAACAAGAAGAGTCCATCCCCTTCCCGGAAACGACTTAACCGCGGCCATAAAAAAGGAAAGAGGCCTTTTAAAATATATAAAAATTTACGCCGATATCGTTCTCGATACGTCGAGCCTTACGGTTCATGAATTAAAAAATGCCCTTGTATCCCTCCTGGACGGCCTATCCCCGGATTCCGCGTTTTTTGTGAGGATTATCTCGTTTGGGTTTAAATACGGCATTCCCATGGAGGCGGACTCCATTTTCGACGCGAGGTTCCTGCCCAACCCATTTTTCGTCCCTTCATTGAAAACGTTTACGGGTCTTGACAGGGAAGTAAGGGATTACATGCTTTCTTATCCTGAAACGGATGAATTTTTGAATCGCGTCTCCGATTTTTTAAAATTTAGCCTTCCGCTGTATAAAAAGGAAAACAAATCTTATTTTACGATAGGAATTGGTTGTACCGGGGGAATTCACAGGTCGGTGTTCATTGCCGGCGAATTAAAAGACAGGCTCCGGGAGTTAAATGACGAATACAGCATATCCTATTATCACAGGGATTTATATAAGTTAAATTGACTTTACGGCCTTTTTCGGTTATTATATTTTAAAATTAAACCTGCCAAAAGAGGGACAAAAAATGGAACAAAAAAAGAGGGGGAGCTTTATATTTACTTCGGAATCCGTGACCGAAGGCCACCCGGACAAGATATGCGACAAAATATCCGACTCCATACTTGACGCGTTTTTAGTCCAGGATAAATATTCAAGGGTGGCCGTCGAGTCGATGGTGACGACGGGTCTCGTCGCGATAGCCGGAGAGGTTACATCTGAAGGAACCAACATGAACTTTCCTGACCTTATAAGGGGGGTTATTAAAGACATAGGGTATGACGATTCATGCATGGGTTTCGATTACAAGAGCTGCGGCGTCATAGTGGCCGTCGGAAAACAGTCTCCAGATATAAGCATGGGGGTTTCCAGGGGAAAAGAAGAAGAACAGGGCGCGGGAGATCAGGGCCTTATGTTCGGCTATGCCTCCTCCGAGACGCCGGATTTTATGCCCGCTCCCATTTATTATGCCCATAAAATCACGCGCAGGCTTGCCGAGGTAAGGAAGAATAAAACTCTTAAATTTATAAGGCCGGATGGAAAGTCCCAGGTCTCGATGCTTTACGAAAATTCAAAACCGGTAAAGATAACCTCCATCGTCCTTTCGACCCAGCACACGGAAGACGTTGCCAACAGCCATCTTAAAGACGCGTTAGTCTCCGAGGTTATTGAAAAGGTCATTCCGCTCGAGCTTATAGACCGCGATACAAAAATGTATATAAATCCCACGGGGAGGTTTGTCATCGGCGGTCCCCAGGGGGATACCGGCCTTACGGGAAGAAAAATAATCGTGGATACTTACGGAGGCATGGGAAGGCACGGCGGCGGAGCTTTTTCCGGAAAAGACCCCTCCAAGGTTGACAGGAGCGGCTCGTATATGGCCAGGTTTATCGCGAAAAACGTCGTTGGAAGCGGACTTGCCGAAAGATGCGAGGTTCAAATAGCATACGCGATAGGCGTTGCAGAACCGGTTTCCATTATGGCTAACACATTTGGAACGGGGGTATATGACGACGAGATTATTTCCCAGGCGATAGGCAGGGTTTTTGATTTAAGGCCGTATGGAATAGTCAAGGCCCTGGATTTATTAAGGCCTATATATGCCAAGACCTGTAATTACGGCCATTTTGGAAGACCCGATGAAGATTTTATCTGGGAAAAACTTCTTAAGGCGCAAGAATTAAAGGATGAGGTATTGGGTCTGAACAAGGTAAAATCTTTCGTTCAAAAGCAATAAACTTTTGCGTAACCTAAAGAGCATCAAATAAATTCGCAGGAGAAACTAAGATGGCCGACATTAAAGACTTAAGGCTTGCCAAACAAGGAAAAGAAAGAATATTGTGGGCGGAGCACGACATGCCCGTTTTATCCCTTATAAAAAGCCAGTTCAAAGACAGAAAACCCTTTAAAGGTTTAAACATGGGATTGTGCCTTCATGTTACCGCTGAAACGGCAAACCTTGCCAGGACGCTTAAGGAGGGGGGCGCTAAAATTTATCTCTGCGCGTCAAACCCCCTTTCGACCCAGGATGACGTGGCAGCCTCCCTTGTTAAGGATTTCGGGATAGAAGTATATGCCATAAAAGGGGAGGACCAGAAGACCTATTACAGCCACATTGACAGCGTTCTTTCATTCAAACCCAACATGACCCTCGACGACGGGGCCGACCTCATATCCGTCATACATAAGAAGTATAAGAAATTAATAAAAAACGTGAAGGCGTCCATGGAAGAAACGACCACCGGCGTCATAAGGCTTCGTTCAATGCAGGAAGCCGGAGAATTAAAGATTCCGGTAATCGCCGTAAACGACGCCGACGCCAAACATCTTTTCGACAACAGGTATGGTACCGGCCAGTCCACGATAGACGGAATAATAAGGGCCACGGATATGCTTCTCGCGGGCAAGAACTTCGTCGTTATGGGATACGGCTGGTGCGGGAAGGGTCTTGCCATGAGGGCAAGGGGCATCGGCTCAAACGTTATCGTTACGGAGATAGACCCGGTGAAAGCCCTTGAAGCGGTAATGGACGGTTTCAGGGTTATGAAGGGAACTGACGCAGCCAAAATAGGAGATGTTTTCTGCACCGTTACCGGCGATATTAACGTAATAGACAAAGAGCATTTTGAAAACATGAAGGACGGCGCCGTCGTTTCCAATTCGGGCCATTTCGACGTGGAAATAAACATAAGGCGGTTGAAAAAAATGGCAAAATCCATCAGGACAGTGAAGGATTTTGTCGAGGAATACGCCCTCAAAAACGGAAAAAAAATATTCCTTTTAGGGGAAGGCAGGCTTATAAACCTTGCCAGCGCGCATGGCCATCCTGCCAGCGTCATGGATATGAGCTTTTCCGTCCAGGCCCTTTCAGCAGAGTTTGCTGTCTTAGGAGGGGATATGATACCGGGGGTGTATAACGTTCCCAAAGAGATTGACGAAAAAATCGCGTCCCTTAAGCTCAGGTCCATGGGAATTGAAATAGACGTTCTGACCGAAGAGCAGATTAAATATCTGAAGTCATGGCAGGAAGGAACCTAGTTCTTGACGTTCAGGTCGTATAAAAACTTTATTCCCTTAAGCGTTAAATCCGGGTCAAGCGTCTTTTTCCCCCTTGTCTCTATCTCCTTAAAAAAGAGCCCTGAATTTCCGCCCGTAAAGAGGGCGTCCATACCTGTTTTCCCCCGGTTATAATAATCCGATATCCGGTTTATGAATCCTTCTATAATAAATATGTTTCCGTTATATATTCCGGTTATTATTTCTTTTTCCGTGTTGACTCCTATTATGGATTTCGTCTTGGCTATCTCAACCAGCGGAAGCTTTTCGGTGGACTGGTAAAGGCAATTGGCGAGAAGGGGAATGCCCGGATAGATAATACCCCCCAGAAAATCGCCCTTTCCGTCTATTACGTCTATGGTAAGGGCCGTCCCCATGTCTATCACGAGCTGGAATTTCTGGCTCAGGGAATAGGCATAGCAAATATTTGCTATTCTGTCAGAGCCGAGTTTCTCCCCCTCTTCAATACAAATTTTTACATTTAATTTTATAAAAGGAAGAATAAAAAAAGGCGTAATCTTTATTTTGGAAAAGAATTCGAGGAAGATGGGGTCTGTCCATGGAACAACCGAAGATACGGACACCCGGTTGATTTTTTTAAGATCCATATTTTCCGAGAGGAACTTTTTAAGCTTTCCAACGGAGTTCAGCCTTGAAGTGTCAATCCTTGCCGTCTTGTATATATTCCCCTTCCCGTCAAAAAGCCCGAAATTGGTGGATGAATTACCTGTATCGCAAGCAAGCAGCATAAAAATATTTAAAAATTAATTTCGCCTGAAACGACCCTTTCCAGCTGGTTATCCGCGGTCTTCAAAAGGAGCGCCCCCATTGGGTCTATTCCAGCTATAATTCCTTTGACCGTTTTCCCGTTTACTTTTATTTCGATTTCTTTACCCATCATTCCGAAATATTTCTGATATTGTTCGAGAACCGGCGAAAGGCCCGTCGAAAGAAACATTTCATAATACCTGTCGAATTTATTTAAAATCGACGATATCATCCTGTTTCTGTCGATATGCTCCTCCTTTCCCGATTCAATCAAAAGGGACGAGGCTATATCTCTTATTTCAGGCCCGAAAGAGTCCCTTTCGGCGTTGACGTTCAAGATTATGCCCACGATTATGTGGTCTATCAACTTGTTGCGCGTGCTCATTTCGGTGAGGATACCGGACACCTTTCTGGAGTTTATCAGGATATCGTTCGGCCATTTTATTTTTGGGGCAAGCCCGGTAAGTTCTAAGATTGAGTCTGCCACCGAAACAGCGGCTATTAACGTCATACCCTGGGCGATTTCGGGGCTAAATTTCGGCTTTAATAATATTGACATGTATATATTGCATCCGCATGGAGAAGACCAGGTTTTCCCATTCCTCCCCCTTCCCTTCTCCTGGCAGTCGGCGATTACCGCGCTTCCGTTTTTTGCCCCCTTTGCGGCGAGGTCTCTCGCGAGGTTGCTGGTTGAATCCACCTTTTCTTCATAGTAGAGGTTTTTCCCTATGAATGTCCCTTTTATGCCCTTTTTTATTTCAAAAATATCAATGAATTCCATTTGTGATATTAAGGGAGAAATCGGCTGGAACAACCGAGTTTGTAAGCCATCCCATGGATATGTAGTCCACGCCCGTTTCCCGCGCTATTTTTCTTAAGTTATTTAATTTTATGTTTCCGGAGGCTTCCGTAAGCGCTTTTCCGTCAATTAATCCTACGGCCTTTTTCATGTCCGCGATGTCCATATTGTCGAACATGATGATATCGGCGCCGGCTTCGAGGGCCTCCCTTACCTCTTTAACGGAGGAGGTCTCGACTTCGATCTTCATGTTAAACCCCTGGTTGGAGTTTTTTATCATTTTGAGGGCTTTTTTAATTCCGCCGGCAAGTTTTATGTGGTTGTCTTTTGCGAGTATCCCGGATGAAAGGTCAAACCTGTGGTTATTTCCCCCTCCGGTTTTGACGGCGTATTTTTGAAGAAGCCTGAGCCCCGGGAGCGTCTTCCTGGTATCAAGGATTTTTGTCTTAAGCCCCTTAAGCTCGTTGGCCGCGGTTTTTGCGGCAGTCGCTATGCCGGAGAGATGTTGAAGAAAGTTAAGGGCCGTTCTTTCTCCGGAAAGTATAACGCTTGCCCTCGCCCTCAAGGAAAGGATTTTTCCGTTTTTGGCAGCCGCCCCGCCTTCTTTTGCGAGGAATTTTATTTTTGCCTCGCCCCGGGAGAGGATGTCAAAAACGGTTTTGAAAACGTATAATCCGCACACGACGCAACTTTCGGATTTCAATACGACCTCCGCGGTTAAGAAGGGGTCTTTGCTCGCGGTGATTGCGCCGGTGGTGATATCGCCGCCTTTAATATCTTCGGCGAGCGCGGTATAAATCAATTCTCTTATCTGGGGTTCGAAAATATCCATACTTGCGGCTTAAAGTTCTTTGATCTTTTCTATTTCTTCCCTGATGATTTTCTCGGCAATTTCCGGAAGGATGTCTTTAAGGTTTTCCAGTATTTGAGGCTTAATTTCTTCCACGGCTTTATTGACCGCCTGCTGGAATACAGCGTCTTTATCATGGGCCTCCCGGCCGGAAACCCCGCCCGGCGTTTCAGGTTTTGCCTCTTCGGAAAAACCCGTCCTGGATTTAGATTCGAATTCCGATATATCGTGTATTTCTAAGGACGAACTCATATAACCCGGCCTTTTAAATTCAAGTAATTTCTGATATAATGACGCCTAAAACAATTTTAATATCATTGACCCTTATAGTCAATGGTTAATTACTAAAGGATCCCACCCCTTAGATTAAACAATGCCTATTATCGACAGGTACATATTCAAGCAGTTGGCGCCGCCTTTCCTTTACGGTCTGGTTATATTTACCTTCAGCGTAATGATGAACAGGGCCCTTATGCTTGCCCAGATGGTGTTGAACAAGGGTATAAGCATCTCGGATATTCTTAAGCTAGCGAGTCTTACCATACCCAGTTTCATGATAATAACCCTCCCCGTGTCGTTTCTTCTTGCTATACTTGTCGTTTTTGGGAAGCTCACCCAGGACAACGAAACAATGGCTCTGAGGGCCTCCGGGATTAATATTTTCAAGTTGACAAAGCCCGCGCTTCTATTTTCGCTTATACCCTTAACTCTTTCCATTCTCTTCTCATTCTACCTTGGCCCCCGGTTCAATTTTTTTTTCAGGACCCTCGCGGTGAAAGACGTGGAAAAGGCTGCCCTCTCAGCCCTTAAAAAGAATTCCTTCACAAATAAATTGGGGAACACCAGGATATTCGTAAAGTATGTCGACAGGAACAAATCAACGCTCAAAGGGATTTTCATATTGAACAAGATTAATAATACTCCTCAAACCCTTATAGCCCGGAGCGGCAGGATAGTCTACGACAATAAACTCAACTCCCTGAGCCTGTTCCTTAATAACGGCGTAATACAAAACCAGAATCCAGGGGCCAAGGATTTCTGGTCCCTGCATTTTAACAGCTATAAGATAAATATCAGGCTGAAAGGGCTTTCCTTTCCCCAGAAAAACGGCTCGGTCCATTTCATGACATTCTCCCAGATCGCGAAAAAATACCTGATGGAGAAAGACAGGGCGTTAAAAAATGTTTATCTCGCTTACCTGTACAAGAAAATATCCATTCCCGCGGCAACGGTGCTTTTTATTTTTATAGGCGTCCCCCTTGGCATGTACCTTGAAAAGAGAAGCCTTTTTATGGCGATTTTTTATACTATTTCGATAATTATAATATATTACATTTTGTTTACTTCGGGGTTCTACCTTGCTCTCAGGAACGCGTTAAACCCTGTTCCCGGCGTCTGGGGGGCGGACATGTTCCTTCTGGTAGCCGGGGCTCTGCTTTACTGGAGGGCGTCCCTGAAATAACCTTGAAAACGAAGCTCAGCGAATCTCATTTGATTTAAAATGAAAATTATATACAGTTACTTATTGAAGGAATTTTTTAAATACCTTGTGGCGGCCCTCGTGAGCCTCGCCGTTTTCTATATAGTCGTCGATTTTATATCCAACATCGGGGCTTTTACCAAGCATGCCCCGGATGCGGGATATATATTTCTTTATTACCTCTACAAGCTCCCGGAAATAATGTACAGGGTCCTTCCGCTCTCGGTCCTTCTTTCGACTTTGCTTTTAATAGGATTTTTAAAAAAAAATAACGAGATAGTTATTATAAAATCCTCCGGAATGGGGATGTTTAAATTTTTTACGCCTTTGTTTTTCGCGGGGGCGGCAATATCCATTTTGGCGTTTCTTCTGTCAAATTTCGTCGCGGTAAGGGCCAACGTCTTAAGAAAGGTAGTAATGCAAAAGTATATAACGGGGAATAAATCCTACGATATAAATTCTGTTTACATGTTTAAAACGAAAAATATCGTTCTGCATTATAAAGAGTATAGTATAACCGCGAAATCCTTTGTTCCCGCCGAGAAAAAAATGAAGGGAATAAATATTTACGTTTTTAATCCGGATTTTTCATTAAACAGGAGATACATCGCGCCCGCCGGATATGTCGGGAAAAGAAGGCTTTTGCTCAAGGGAGGAAGGCTTGATAAATTTATCGACGAAGGAAAAAAGGGATTTGAGGAAAAGCATTTTGAGAAGGCCTACGTGCCCGTTTCTCTGAACATGAATTTCTTTAAATCTTATACGCTTAAACCGGAGTTTCTCTCTCTGGAAAATCTCGCGAGCATGCTTTCGGTGGCGGAAAAATCCGGCTCAGGCATAAATTATATTCTTACGAACATTTATTCGAAGATATCTTATCCCCTGATTAACCTTATACTTATTCTGGTCGGGGTTTCGGTGGGGTTCGCCATAAAGGAAAAAACCGGCTCCGGGGCGGCGATAGGAATAAGCCTCGTTGTCGCTTTCATATGGTGGATTATAAATTCCATTGCCGTGTCCCTCGGCGACGCCTCGCAGTTAGACCCGCTTCTCGCGGGTTTTATGGCCGATATAATATTCCTCTTTTTCGCGGCATACCTTATAATGGATATCGACTGACGCAAATCCTTAAACCTCTATAACGAGCCCGTCCCTTGCGGGTTCGAAATTTCCGGCTTTTTTTATCTTTTTTTTGATTTCTCCGTAGTCTATATGGTGTCCCATGTGGGTAAAATATGTCCTTTCGGGATTTATTTTTTCCGCCAGCCTTACCGCCTCGTCCACGGTCAGATGGGTTTTGTGGGGCTTATACCTGAGGGCGTCTATCATGAGGACCTTGAGGTTTTTAAGCAGCCCGAACGATTTGGCGGGAATTTTTGAAACGTCGGTAATATAGGCGAAATTTTTTATCCTGTATCCGTTTATAAGGTCTTCTCCATGGAAAACGGGAATTGGGGTAACGTCCATTCCCGCTATCTTTTCAGGCTTGCCGATAATATTCAGGGTAAGTTTGGGCCTGCTCGAATATGTTTTTTTAGGACTGAATATGTAATCGAATTTCTTTTTAATAAATTCCATTGCCTTCCTGGAGCCGTAGATGGGTATGGTCGAATTTTTCAAGAAATTAAACATTCTTAAATCGTCTATTCCAAAAAGGTGGTCGGCGTGGGTATGGGTATAAAGGACGGCGTCGATGTTCAGGAATTTGTGTTTCAGCGCCTGGGTTCTCAGGTCGGGAGTGGTGTCTATAAGGATGTCTCGGCCTCCCTCAGAGACGAGTACCGAGGGCCTGAGCCTTTTATTCCCGGGATTTTTAGACGCGCACACGACGCAATCGCACCCTATCAGTGGAACTCCCGTGGAGGTGCCGGAACCCAGTACTAATACTTTCATATCGATTTATGATACAATAAAACATGTTTATTGTAAATAAAATTGACGCGTTATGGTAATTTATGAACAAGTTTAAAAAAGAATTTATTTTTATCCTCGCCTCGGTAATTTTAATAATAGCTTCCGTCCTTATAGAGGTAAGGATGACCTCTTTCAAGAGCATCACGTTATCCTCAAAAATCATTATTTACGCTTATATAAACCTTACGGTCATCCTTTTTCTCCTCATGCTTTTCCTGGTGACGAGAAACATAATAAAGCTCATCATCGAAAGGAAAATGAAGGTCGTGGGGGCAAGGCTCAGGACGAAGCTCGTATCCCTTTTCGCCATAGTAAGCCTTATCCCCTCGCTTTTTATCCTGGCCATCATCCTTCTTTCGGGGTTTGCGGCGAACATCGTGAACAAATGGTACGCGCCGAGAATAAAAAAGGCCGTCCAATACGCCGCCCAGGTCGGCAATTATTACAACAATGCCCCTGCCGCGCATAACCCGGAGGTCTCCCACAAGGTTAACTGGCTTATCAATTTTTACGACAGCTATTCCAGGATGGGCTTCGTGAAAAACCCCGTGGAGACGACCTATTTCATATTTTTTGCCATTTTCACCCTTATGATACTTTTTGTGTCCTCATGGGTGGGTTTTTACCTTTCTAAAAAAATTATCGCCCCCATTATAGACCTTGTGAAGGGGACGAAAATGGTGTCCTCCGGACATCTTGACGTCAAGATACCGGGGAATTCCGACGACGAGATAGGGACCCTCGTTAACTCGTTCAATGAAATGACGATGGATTTAAAAAGGAATAAGGACGTCATAGAAAAGGCCAACCTCGATTTAAAAACCATCAACGAGGAAATAGAAAAAAGAAGAAGATATATGGAGATAATACTCAAGAATATTAACGCGGGCGTCATCGCCCTGGATTCTACCGGTAAAATAAGGAATATAAACAAAAAGGTGGAAGACATGTTCGGTTTAATGCCCGGGGACGTCCTGAACCGCCATTACAGGGATGTTTTCAACAAGTCGTCGTTTTCGGATATAAGAACGCTTATAAAAGAGCTTTCCAGGGAAAACAGGGAGAACATAACCAGGGAATTAAAAATATACGTGGCCGGCGAGGCAAAGGAGTTCCTTGTCTCCCTTACGATTTTAAAAGACGACTCGAATAATAAAATAGGATTTATTATCGTAATGAACGATACGACCGATATTATGAAAGCCCAGCGGGTCGCGGCATGGGAAGAGGTGGCAAAGAGGATGGCGCATGAAATAAAAAATCCTCTGACCCCGATAAAACTTTCCGCCGAAAGGCTTAAAAAGAAATTCAGGGGAAAGCTTAAAGGGGACGAAGATTCGGTTTTCAACGAAGCAATAGATACCATTATAAAAGAGGTCGACGACCTTAAGAACATAGTGGACGAGTTTTCCCTTTACGCCAGGTTGCCAAGGGCAAACTTCGAGTATTCCGACGTGAATTCCCTTTTAACCGAGGCGGTGTCCCTGTATTCAAATGCCCACAGGGACATTGAGTTTAAAGTGGACCTGGACAGGGGAATGCCGCCCCTTTATATCGACAGGCACCAGATGAAAAGGGCCTTCATGAATTTAATAGATAACGCTGTGTACAGTATAATTTTAAAAAATACCGGAAGAACCGGCGCCGGAAGCAATGGGAAAATAAGCGTTGCTTCTAAGAACCTGGAGGAAGGGCGCGGCGGCGTCATAACGATCTCCGACAACGGGACAGGACTTTCGGAAGAGGTTGTCCAGAATATTTACGAGCCGTACTTTTCCACGAAGCAGGGCGGCACGGGGCTTGGGCTCGCGATTACAAAAAACATAATATCCGAAAATAACGCCGATATAAGGGCCGAGAACAACGAGGAAGGCGGGGCTACCTTTACGATATCGGTTAAAACAATGGCGGGGGCATGAAAAGAATCCTTATTGTCGACGACGAAGAAAGCATAAGAAAATCCCTGGGGGGAATTTTATCCGACGAGGGATACGCCGTCATCTCTAAAGGCTCTGGAACCGAGGGGCTAAAGGCATTCAGGGAAAAATCCCCAAACGCCGTGCTTCTGGACATCTGGCTGCCCGACCGGGACGGGACAGGCTTGCTAAAGGAAATGCTCAGCATCGACAGAAACATTCCTGTTATTATGATTTCCGGCCATTCGGACATCTCTACCGCGATAAACACAATTAAAACCGGGGCCTATGATTTCATTGAAAAGCCGCTTTCCCTCGAAAGGGTTCTTATCACCGTCGAAAACGCACTTAAATTAAATGACGCGAGCGAGAAAAAATCGGCCATGGCGGGCAGCGCGTCAGCCGATATAGAGATTATCGGAGAGTTCGAAGAAATGAAAAGACTTAATGAAAAAATTTTAAAGGTCGCCCCATCCGATGCCCCTGTTCTCATAACGGGCGAAAACGGAACCGGAAAGGAGATGGTCGCGAAATTGCTTCATTCTAAAAGCCTGAGGAAAGACGAGCCTTTCATTGCGGTGAATTCCGCCGCCATTCCCGAAGAGCTTGTCGAAAGCGAGATTTTTGGCCACGAGAAAGGCGCTTTCACGGGAGCGACAGGAAAAAAGAAGGGGAGGTTCGAGCTGGCTGACGGCGGAACGCTTTTTCTCGACGAGATAGGCGACATGAGCCCGAGGATGCAGTCGAAGATATTAAGGGTGCTGCAGGACGGAAAGTTTCAAAGAGTCGGAGGGGAGTCGGATATAACCGTAAACGTAAGGGTCATAGCTGCCACGAATAAAAATCTCGAACTGGAAATCGAAAAAGGGTTTTTCAGGAGCGACCTTTTTTTCAGGCTCAACGTGATTAATTTCAGGGTGCCGCCTTTGAGGGAAAGGAGGGAGGACATTCCGCTCCTCGCGCTTTTTTTCCTTAAAATATTCGACAGGGGGCACAAGATTTCCTTTGAAGAAGGAGCCCTTGATTTATTGAAAAAATACGATTTTCCCGGAAACGTAAGGGAGCTCAAAAATATTATTGAGAGGCTGTCTATCTTAAATCCGGGCGGCATGATAACGAAAAAGGAGCTCGAGGAGGAATTAAGGATTAAACCCGCCCTTGCGCGCGCGGCGGAGGCTGGAGACGAGCCAGAATTAACTCTTTCCTTCAGGGACGCGAAGGAGTCGTTTGAAAAAAGGTATCTCTCTTTCAAGCTAAAGGAAAATAATTACAACATAACCAGGACGGCCGAAAACATTAACATGAGCAGGAGAAACCTTCAGAAAAGGATGGCCGCCCTGAAAATAGACATACCCCCTGCCTAATTTTTAATCATGTGTTTCCCGCTATCGGTTAGTGCCTAATATTTCGGCATTCCCGGATTTCTTTCCTTATCGATAGTCCATCCGTTTGTTCCCTGCTTTTTCAGCCTTTAAGCCTTCATAAATACCGTAAAATAACTTTGGCATGATACTTGCCATTAACTCTGTGGCGCCACGATTTTACAATTAAAATAAATTGGAGGAGAAAAAAGTATCATGAAATTAACCGCGAGAAAAACAAGGTTTTTCAATTATTTCTTATGTATCATGCTTGGGGTGATTTTATCGGTTTGCGCCGTAAAAAAATCCATGGCGGACGCAGACGATTTTTTGTCAAATATACAGCTTCAGGGCACGCTTATAGCATCGTATACCTATAATTTAGCGAAACCGGCCGCGGTAAACACTCCCTCGTATTTCGAGGGGAACGGGAATTACGGCGACAACTGGCAGCCGGACGGCTTTGCCGTGAATAACGCGGACATAACGATAAGGCGCGCCCCGGGTTCCGGAAACAACCCTTACGGGGTGGGCTTTCATATATCGGTTGATTTCGGCCAGAACATCCAGTTTTACAAGGCATATTACGGCGATACATCATACTTTACGACCCCGTTCCAGGACAGGACCCCGTATGACGTAAGAAAGGCATACATCAATATTAACCTTCCCGTGGGAAGCGGGCTCGATATCCATATCGGGAAAGAGCAGGAGCTTCTTGGATTCGAAGCGTTCAATCCGATAAGAAACTGGAACGACACATATTCTCTTCTCACCGCGGTAGAGCCGGCCACGCTTACGGGCGTTTTCCTGACCTATAACTTCATTCCGGCCCTTACCTCGACCCTTGGAATAGCAAACACAATCAATTCCGCCGTTCCGATAGACAACATTCCCGTCATAGAGCTTAACGAAAGCTATGCCGCGACCGGCATGCTTACGCTTAACGGGGGATTCATCTACGGGGAGAACAGCTTTTTCATAACGAACGGGAATGACGGGACGGCAAGTGGAAAGCTTAACGAGGACAACGCGAACAAGAGCTTTTACGGCTATATAAACGCGGTTATAAACCCGGATACGGACTGGTCTTTTGTGGCGGATTACGAGGCGGGGTTAGGCGGCGGCATCAACGATTCCGTTTTGAATAATGCCGGAATAATATCCCCCGCCAACGATATTTCATATCCCGCGATGGCGCGGACCTCTGACGACGCCTACGACAAATCGCGTTTTTACGGGATAGCGGGGTATATCCACCACCAGCACGATTACGGCTTCGGGCTGGTTTCGGAAACCCTGAGGGAGGCGGCCGCTTACGACCAGAACGGCCTATGGGAGACGACGAGCATCCCCGGCACCGGCGACAGGTATATCGATACCACGCTTACCCTGGCCTATCAGCCGTCTTCCAGGGAGTTTAAGGACGTACAGTTCAGGCTGGAGGTGGAGCATCAGGGCTCCAACCAAAATGTTTACCTGGATTCTAACGGCAACCAGACCCATTCCCAGCAGAATACCATAAACGCTATGGTGCTATACAGCTTTTAGCCGGAAATTGCAAAAATAATTAAATTAGAGGAGGTAAAAAAAATGAAACCGAACGGCGGGCGAAGCGTAGCTCACGCCCGCGAAGCAATAGCCTGTTT
>JAKAPT010000036.1 GCA_021806885.1 bacterium
AAACCGAGCCGCGTGCGTTAGCACGCCGGGCAATACATTGCCCTTCCGCGCAGCGGAGGGCGAGCTCAGCAAAGCTAAACCGAGCCGCGTGCGTTAGCACGCCGGGCAATACATTGCCCTTCCGCGCAGCGGAGGGCGAGCTCAGCAAAGCTAAACCGAGCCGCGTGCGTTAGCACGCCGGGCAATACATTGCCCTTCCGCGCTTTGGGCCTTTTGATTTTTAAGGCCGGATATGATACCATTGCCGGTAATATGGCGCTTATAATCCCCGAAAAAGAGCTTATAATCATTAAAAAACACGCCGCGGAAATTTTTCCCTTCGAGGCCTGCGGGGGCCTTCTTGGAATGATTTCGGGGGAGGACAGGATTGTTGTCGTTGCTCATCCGGCCCAAAACCGCTATGGAAAAATCGCGTGGGACAGTTTTGAAATAGAACCGGGGGACATGCTTGAAATGGACAAGGTTTCAAGAAGGGAAAATCTGGATATCCTTGGGTTCTATCATAGCCATCCCAACCATCCCGCCATCCCTTCGAATTTCGATATCAACGCCTCGTGGCCGTTTTATTCTTACGTAATATTATCGGTAAAGGGAAAAGGCATAAATGACGTTACAGATATAAGGAGCTATTTATTTCCCGACAAGAATTCACAACCTGTTTTTGAGGAAATAATATTCAAATGAAAACAAGGTTTTTGGTTTTATCGGTACTGATATTAACCATTGCCGTTTTTTCACCATTATTATCGGGCTGTGTCCCTTATATAACCGGGGGCCGGCAATCTTATAACAAAGCGTTGCCTCCGAAATATTTTCCTCCCGAAAAAATAGGCAACAATATCGAAATCGGGCTTGCTTCATGGTACGGCCCGGGTTACCAGGGAAGGCCTACCGCAAGCGGCCGTATATTCAATATGTACGACATTACTGCGGCATCTAAAACCCTTCCTCTTGATTGCTATGCCTACGTAACCGATTTGCAGAACAAAAGAAGCGTCGAGGTTTTCGTGGATGACAGGGGCCCTTATTACGGCGATAGAATACTTGATTTATCTTATGGGGCGGCAAAGGCATTAGATATGGTCGGGCCCGGGACGGCCCTTGTAAGGGTTCAATATCTTGGTCCAAGGCCGGTTTCCTTAAGCTACCTGAACAATAATATTACAGGCGCCCCGACATGTGCGAGGACGAAAAAAGGCAATTCAATTTTTATTCCTCCAAAGAAGGGTTATACGTTGCAGTTTGCCGCTTTCACCGAGAAATCCCTCGCGGACGCGAAGGCAAGGAAGGTCGGAAAATTTGTTCCGGGCGTAAGGGTAATGGACAAGAAAGTTAACGGCGAGGTTTATTATAAAGTGGTTTTCGGCAGGTTTAAAGATCTCGGCAACGCTTATAATTTCGCAAAGGTGATAGTAAAATACGGCTATGATGTATATATTACGAGGATAGATTGAATATGAAAATAGTCGCGGTAATACCGGCAAGATACAAATCCACACGGTTCAAAGGCAAGCCTCTTGCCCCGATAATGGGGAAGCCTATGATAAGGCATGTCTATGAAGGAGTGGCCGGGTCTTCCAGGCTAAGCGATGTTATAGTCGCGACGGAGGATGAAAGGATTTACAACGCGTGCAGGGAATTTGGAGCTAAGGCCGTTATGACTAAAGATACTCACCAGTCCGGGACCGACAGGATAATTGAAGCCATCTCCGAAATAGACGCGGACATAATCCTGAATATACAGGGGGACGAACCCCTTGTAAACGAAGAAATAGTCGACGCGCTCATCTCCCCTTTTACCGCCGGAAACATTTCCTATTCAAGCGTGATGACGCCTATCTATTCCTCAACAGAATTCTTTGACCCGAATAACGTTAAAGTTGTCGTCGATAAAGACGGTTTCGCGCTATATTTCTCCAGGTGTCCTATTCCTTATGACAGGGAAAATCCCGGAAATCCTAAAGATGAAAAAGGAGTATACGGATTTAAACACCTTGGTTTTTACGGGTACACAAGGAACTTTATCGAAACCTTCGGTAAATTACCGCCTTCTTTCCTTGAAAAAAAGGAAATGCTTGAACAATTAAGGGCAATAGAAAACGGTTTCAGGATAAAAATGGAAAAAGTTTCAATATCGACTATACCTGTCGATGTGCCTGAGGATATATTAAGGGTTGAAAATTTTATTACGAAATCATATAATAGATAGCTTGTTTATAATTATAAGTTAAATAATAAAATCTGAATAAGGAGCCTTAGGGAAATGAAAAAAGAAATTCATCCTAAAATTTATCAGGCAAAGGTAAAATGCGCCTGCGGGGAGGAGTTTGCAACCGGCAGTACCGTTAAGGAAATACATGTGGATATCTGTTCGAAATGCCATCCCTTCTACACGGGAAAACAGAAATTCGTCGACAGCGCCGGCAGGATTGAAAAATTCAATAAGAAGTATTCAAAAAAATAATTGGAATTTCCAGCAAAAATCATTGATGGTCAGACTTATCAATTACACGTTAAATCCGGAAATAGTTATAGCCACTGCCGCGAGACTCTGTTATAGTTCCTACGATATCGGAAAAATCGAAGAGGATTTCAAGGACAAGGATTCGGGATTAGAAAAGGCAAGAAAACTTATAAGGAAAGTGAGGGGATCCGGGCATGAATCGGTTCTTGAACACGCAAGTTTTACGTTCGGGGTCGAAAATATCTCCAGAAGCACTTCCCACCAGTTGGTCCGTCACAGGATAGCCTCATATTCTCAAAGAAGCCAGAGATATGTCAAGGAAACAAAACCTCAATATGTTACCCCGGATTCCATTTCATGCAACAGGGAATTTCTTGAAAAATATAAAAAAATAATATCAGAGATTTACTCCCTCTATGGCTATTTCATTGAAAAGGGAGTGCCTCCCGAAGACGCAAGGTATTTGCTTCCAAATGCTACCGAAACCCAGATCGTTTTTACGATGAACGCCCGCGAACTGCTCCATTTTTTCAGATTGAGGGGGTGCGAAAGGGCGCAGTGGGAGATCAGACGCGTCGCGAAAGAAGCCTTTAATCTCGTTTATCAAATAGCCCCGTCAATATTTAAAGGCGCGGGGCCGTCTTGCGTCAGAGGGGCGTGTTCCGAAGGGGAATTTTCCTGCAAGAAACCCTCGGAAATAAGGGCTTCGTGGCTTAAAGGCGAGCGGGGCGATGTTTAATGCTGGACGACACGCTCTTAAAGAAATCCGGGGATTTATACGGCGAATCCCTGGAATTATACGAAAAGATACGGAAAGGGAGCGCAAAAGGCTTCAGCAAAGAGATAAAAGAGCTCTCAAAAAGATATAATTCCATCAAAAAAACCGCCTCCGAAATAGAAGAATACAATAAAACCCTCAAAGAAATAACGGAACTTGAAAGCCTCGCAGAGGCGGAAACCGACGGCGCACTCTTAAGAATGGAAGAGGAAGAGCTTGCCGCGTTAAGGGAAAAGGCCGAAGAAATCTCAAAAGTCATAAAGGATTTTTTCTATCCTAAGGAAAATATAGAAGACAAAGACATCCTGCTGGAAATTAGAGCGGCAACCGGAGGGGAAGAAGCGGCCCTTTTCGCCCTTGATTTATTTAAGATGTATAATAAATATGCCCTGGGCAAGAATTTCAGGTTCGAGGTAATATCGATGAGCCCTTCCGCGGCAGGGGGAATAAAAGAGGTTATAGTTTCTGTTAAAGGGGCCGGGGCAAACCGTCTTTTAAGATATGAAAGCGGAGTCCACAGGGTGCAGAGGATACCTGCCACCGAGACCCAGGGCAGGGTTCATACTTCTGCAGCCACGGTAGCGGTAATGCAGGAGGCAGAGGAAATAGACCTGAAGATAGAGCCCGAAGATTTGCGGATCGATGTTTACCGCTCATCCGGCCATGGGGGGCAGAGCGTGAACACGACCGATTCCGCCGTACGGGTTACCCATATTCCCACGGGCATGGTGGTCACATGCCAGGATGAAAAGTCCCAACATAAAAATAAGGCAAAGGCCCTAAGAATCCTTCGCTCAAGGCTTTTAAGCAAAATTGAGGCCGACAAGAAAAGCCAGGAGGCATTGAACAGGAAGAGTATGGTCGGAACCGGGGACAGAAGCGAAAAGATAAGGACGTATAATTTTCCGCAGGGCAGGATTACCGACCACAGGGCGGGAATAACCCTGCACAAGCTTTCCCAGATTATGGACGGGAACCTTGATGAACTACTGGTCCCCCTATCTAAATATTTTGAATCCCGGCAAGCGCAGCAATAAATTTATACCGGATTTACACTCCCTAAAAGAGATGTCCATATACGGGCTGATCAAGTGGGGCGAGTCCCGCCTCCAAGAAAAAGATATTCTTAATCCCTTCAGGGAATCCGCACTGCTTATGGGATATTCCCTGGGCGTTACCTTTGAAAAGGTTATGCTTTCATATGGCGACAACCCTCCACGGGGCAAGATAAGTTTATTTAAAAATTTAATTGAAAGGAGGCGCTCAGGGGAACCGTTCGCATATCTTACGAATAAAAAAGAATTTTATTCCATTGATTTTTTCGTGAACAAATCCGTTTTAATACCGAGGCCCGACACGGAATGCATAGTCGATGAAGCAATTAAGGAGGCGGATTTACTGGGTAAAATCCTGAAAAGGAAAGTCTACGTTATTGACGTTGGAACCGGATCGGGCGCGATAGCAATCGCGATTGCCAAAAATACCGGGGGTAATGTTATCGTATACGCGGCGGACTCGAGCTCGAAGAGCCTCGCCGTTGCGGGAAAAAACATTAATTTAAACGGGGTCCGTGAGAAGGTTATACCGGCATATTACGATGTTTTTAAGTCGAATATGCTCTGGCGAAACGCGAAAGGAGGATTATTTGGCAATTCCCTTTCATGTTTTGATATAATAATTTCGAATCCGCCATACGTCAAAACAGGGGACATCGAGCTTCTTGACGACGATGTAAGGCTGTACGAGCCGCTAAAGGCCCTTGACGGCGGCGATTCAGGGCTTAAATTCTATGAAAGGATAATAGACCTTGCCTTGCCTCCTGGTATGCCCGGGAAAAATGAAAGGCCGGCAGGCGATTTCGAAAAAGCGCTTATTTTCGAAATCGATTTCAGGGAAAAGGAAAAAATATTTAACCTGTTAGTCAAAAAATTCGGGAAATTTAATATAATTTCATTTATTAACGATTTAGATAAAAGAGAAAGAGGGGTAAAGATTAAATATGGACAAGATAGTAATTGAAGGCGGCGTCCCTTTAAACGGAGAAGTTTCGATAAGCGGTTCCAAGAATGCCGTGCTTCCTATAATCGCCTCCTCGATAATGTTTGACGATCCCCAAAACGAGATATCCAACGTCCCTGACCTCGAAGATATAAAAACCATTAAAAAGCTTCTTTCGAGCCTTGGCGCAAAGATAGAAGATTCCAGGGAAAATAATCGCATTTTTATTGATTCCAGCGGAATTAATAATTATGAAGCCCCATATGATTTAGTTAAAACCATGCGGGCGTCGGTCCTGGTCTTAGGCCCCCTTCTTGCCAGGTATAAAAGGGCAAGGGTTTCGCTTCCGGGCGGCTGCGCCATCGGCGCAAGGCCAATAGACTTTCACCTTAACGCGCTTAAATTAATGGGCGCCGAGATAAATGTCGACCATGGATACGTCGAGGCTTTCGCCGAAAGGCTAAAGGGCGCGTCAATAACATTTCCCATACCTACCGTGACCGGTACCGAAAATATAATTATGGCAGCCTGTCTTGCTGACGGAAACACCGAGATAAGAAATGCCGCTATGGAGCCCGAGGTCGACGACCTTATAAATGCCCTTAACGGCGGGGGTGGGGATATAAAGCGGGACGGGCACGGGAGAATTTTAATAAAGGGCGTTAAGCAATTAAAGAGGTTGTCGCATTCCGTAATTCCGGACCGGATAGAGGCCGGCACTTTTATGGTTGCCTCCGCTATAACGAGGGGAGATATAACTATTAACGATATAAACGTGGCCCACCTGAAACCCGTCACGGAAAAGCTTTCAGGGACAGGGGTAAAAATCGTCATAAATTCTCCGACCTCCTTAAGAATTAAGGGCTCAAAGGTTATAAGAAGCATAGATGTTACAACGGCCCCCTATCCCGATTTTCCCACAGACATGCAGGCCCAGATGATGGCCCTTATGTGCGTATCCGAAGGGCTTTGCGTCATAACCGAAAATGTTTTTGAGAACAGGTTCATGCACGTCGGCGAGCTTATCCGCCTTGGAGCAGATATAAAGGTCAAGAATAATTTCGCTATCGTGAAGGGCGTAAAAAAATTATCCGGCGCCGAGGTTATGGCAACGGACTTAAGGGCAAGCGCTTCATTAGTCCTGGCCGGTCTTGCTTCCTCAGACGGTTATACCACCGTTTCCAGGATTTACCACCTTGACAGGGGATATGAGGGAATGGAGAATAAGCTAAAAAATTTAGGCGCAATCATTACAAGGGTTAAAGGAAATAGCACCGTTAACCAGGCGCATGAAGAGATTCACGAAGAGAATATTACGGCGGGAGAGGGGGTATAATCCGGGAAAATTTCCGGAAAAACAGATATTATTATGAACCGCGGGAGGAAATCCAGGCCAAAAAATAAAAAAAGATTAAAGATTGCCATTCCTAAGGGAAGGGTATTAAAAGACAGCCTTGAACTGCTCAGAAACGCGGGGTATATAAGTCATCCCGATAAAGATTACGATTCAAGAAGGCTTATTTTCGATTATGAAGATGACAGCGTAAGTTTGTTAATTGTCAAGCCATGGGATGTTCCCACCTTTGTTGAGTATGGCGCAAGCGATGCCGGTTTTTCCGGAAGGGACGTTCTTCTCGAAGAGCCCAAGAATGTTTATGAGCCGTTGGATTTAAAGATTGGCAAATGCATGATAGCTGTAGCGGCCGGAACCGGTTTCTCCAATTCCACGGACATATATTTTTCTAAAACAAATTTAAGGGTGGCCACGAAATACGTTCATATTGCCAAGGATTTTTTTAACAGGAAAGGCGTTGCAAACATCCAGATTATAAAACTTTACGGAAATATCGAGCTTGCCCCTGTATCCGGGCTTTCCGATTTAATAGTCGACCTTGTCTCTACGGGAGAAACCTTGAGACAGAACAAGTTGACCCCTGTCGAAGAAATTGCAAAGATTTCTTCAAGGCTTGTCGTGAACAGGGCAAGCCTTAAAATTAATCCTGCCGAAATCCATAACTTGATAGAAGACCTCAGGGCGCAGGTTAAATAAAAAAATCCGATATGCGGGTGTTCAGTTCAAAAAATAATGATTTTTTTGAATTCTTGAAAAAAAGAAGGATTTCCAGGTTTGCCTTTCAGGACGACGTGCAGAAGTCCCTTCAGGAGATAAGGCTTGACGTGATAAATAAGGGCGATGAGGCCTTATCCTTTTATACTAAGAAATTTGATTGTGTCCTTCTTTCTCCTTCGGATTTTGAGGTAAAGGCTAAAGAAAAGAACAGCGCCCTGAAAAAAATCCCCGTTGAAGAAAAACGAATACTTAAGGATACCATAGAAAGAGTATTTAAGTATCATCAAAACCAGGGGATTAAGACATGGATGACGCGGGAAGGTTCATTGATTACGGGACAGCTGGTCTCCCCTATGGCGGTTGCCGGTATTTATGTTCCGGGAGGAAAGGCAAGTTACCCCTCTTCGGTCATAATGAATTCTATTCCGGCTAAGGCCGCGGGCGTTAAAGAAATCGTTATGGCCACCCCTCCTACCGGAAAGCTGAATGACTATATAATAGCGGCCGCCGTTTTGTGCGGCGTAAATAAAATATTCAGGGTTGGCGGTCCTATGGCCGTTTTTGCCCTCGCTTACGGAACCAATACAATTCCCAGGGTGGACAAAATAGTCGGTCCGGGAAATATCTACGTGGCGATGGCCAAAAAAATGGTGTATGGGGACGTAGACATAGACATGATTGCGGGCCCAAGTGAAATCGCCGTCGTATGCGACGACTCGGCGGATCCCGATAATGTGGCCATGGATATGATGTCTCAGGCTGAACACGATGAAATGGCCATCTCGACGCTTATAACCCATTCCGAAAAATTGGCGGGGGGGGTGACGAAATCCCTTAAAAACCTTATTACAAAAGAGAAAAGAAGGGACATAATTAAAAAATCTCTTGATTCCAACTCGTCCATTATCTTAACGCGCGCCGTCGATGAATCCATAGAGATTGCCAACAGGCTTGCTCCCGAGCATCTTGAGCTTTATATCGAAAACCCGTTTGATAAACTTTTCCTCGTTAAAAACGCGGGTGCCGTCTTTCTCGGGAAGAATACTCCTGAAGCCATAGGCGATTATATCGCCGGTCCAAGCCATGTCCTTCCCACGGGCGGTACTGCCAGGTTTTTTTCCCCGCTTGACACTCTTTCATTCCTGAAAAGAACAAGCGTTATTTCATCGGATGGCGAATTTTTAAGGGAGAAAGCCGGAGAGGTTGACTTTTTTTCTAAAATTGAGGGGTTAAGCGCCCATGGAAAATCCGTTTCAATGAGGCTTAAAAATAAAAAACCCGGAAATAAATTATAAAACATGGTTTTTAAGACGGAGAGCTTTATAAAAAAAAGCGTAAGACGATTAAGCCCGTATAAAATCAATAAAATTCCTTTGGGTGTCGGCATTAAGCTTGACGCAAATGAATCCAACTACACCCTTCCGCCAAGGATGGCGCGCGAATACGCCAATTTCTTAAAGGGAACCCTTATAAACCTTTACCCGGATTCGGAATATGATAAATTAGTTAAATCCCTTGAAGATTTTTTTAAAATTGATTCGGGTAACTTTATCTTCGGAAACGGCTCCGACGAGCTTATACTGACTATTTTATTAAGCCTTGACAGGGATGTTGCGGTGAATATACCGGAACCTTCCTTTTCAATGTATAAGATAATAGCCGCGTATAACGACCTTAAAATAAACAGTATTAAACTTAAAAGGGATGATTTTGATTTACCCCCGGATACCGGAAGGGCAAAAAAGGGCAGGAATATATTTTTCTTAAGCTGTCCAAACAATCCCACCGGGAATTATTTTAATCCCGGAATCTTAAAGAGGCTCATTAACGATAAAAATAATGTTGTCGTAATAGACGAAGCATATATTGATTTTTCGGGCAGAGAAACCTTTATCCCTTATGTTAAAAATAACGATAACCTAATAGTTTTAAAGACATTTTCCAAAATAGGAATGGCCGGCCTCAGATTCGGTATGCTATTTGCCGGGGAAAGGCTTTTAAATGAATTTAAAAAGATAAAACTCCCCTTCAACGTAAATTCCCTGACCCTCAAATCCATCGAGTTTTTTCTTGACAATTTCAGTTATTTTGAAAAAAATATAAAAAGGACCGTCAAAGAAAGAAAAAGGGTTTACAATCATCTTGCAAGGCTTGATTTTTTAGAAGCCTATCCTTCGGAAGCAAATTTTATATTTATAAGGCTTAAGAAAGCTTCTTACGCAACAAAATTTGATACCTTCCTTAAAAAAAATGGTATAATTGTTAGGGGTTTTGAGGGAGAACTCGCCAATTTTTTTAGAGTTTCAATAGGGTCTAATTCTGAAAACACCGCGTTAACGGGATGTCTTGAATTATTTCAGCAAAATATTTAAAAAATGATTACTAAAAAATCGAAAAGAACCGGCCGTTTTTGCAGCATATCAAGAAAAACCTCCGAAACCGATATCAGCCTCTCCCTGAATCTTGACGGGAAAGGGAAATATAGCATCGATTCCGGCATTCCTTTCTTTAACCATATGCTTGAGCAATTTTCAAAACATTCCCGCTTTGATATGACTATTAAGGCTAAGGGCGATGTCGAGGTGGACATCCATCACCTGATTGAAGACACCGGGATTGTTATTGGCGCGGCCATGAAGGAGTCTTCCGGAGACAAAATAGGCATAAGAAGGTTCGGCGGAGCATCTGTGCCGATGGATGAAGCCCTGGTAAATACTTCCGTCGACTTTTCGGGCAGACCCTTTTTTGTCTTTAATTACGGCTCAAAAGATATGCTGGCCTCTCCCTATCCTGGTCAATTTTCCGGAGTTCTAAAAAAATACGGCAGCCTTAATAACAAAAACGCCCTGAGGGAAATCTTCGTCGATAAGTTTTTTGGCGTATATTTAAGTATATTTTTCGATTCCCTCTGCAAGAACGCCCTCATGACGCTGCATATAAATATAGCCTATGGAACAAATGCCCATCACATGGTTGAGGCTGCGTTTAAGTCCGCGGCGATGGCTATATCCGGCGCCCTTACGCTTACCGGAAGCAAAGAACTGCCCTCGACAAAAGGAAGAATATGAAATCATGTCTTTGATGAGGTCAATTTTTCGCGGGTTGAAAAAATCGGCCGGAATATATTTTTTGGTTTTAATACCCGTTCTTGTTGTCCTGAACGTTAAATTAATCCCGGCCTTCGGATATTCCGGAGCCTTTAATAATATAACCGCTATTACCGCCGTGTCGGAGGATTTAAAAGATGGGACGGTTAGCATTTATACGAAGGGAGACCCCTCGTACCGGGAATATCTATTCAGAAGCTCGGGAAGAAATTATTTGATACTTGAGTTAAACCGCTCCATATTATACGCGCGCGGTAATAGATTATTAAATCCTTTCAGGGGCATATATTCGATATCATATTCGCAGTTTAGCGCCGGACATCCATATTCGGTGCATATAGTTTTTAAAGAGGCTTATTTAAAGAGGCTTAATGTAAGAAAAATAACCCTGGGCGGGGGAAAATACAGGTTAATCGTATATCTTTCTTCCTATTCGCGTCTTTCCAGATACGGGGGATCGCTGCCGGTTAAAAGCACCGGTTTTAAAGTTTTTATAGATGCGGGGCATGGCGGGGGAGACCCTGGCGGGATAGGGCCAATGGGCCTTCCTGAAGATTTTGTCAATTTAAGCGTTGGCCTTAAGTTAAAAAAATTCCTCGAATCGAAAGGAATTACCGCTTATATCGACAGGACGGCGAACAGAGATTTATCCTTAAGGCAAAGGGTCTTAGAGGCAAACAAATCGGGCGCCAACCTGTTTATCGGGCTTTATTGTAACGCGCAGGTGGTTCCTTATCTATATGGCACAACGGCATATTATTACAATAATTACTCGTTTAATTTTGCGAATTTTCTTAATCATTACATATCGCTTCATCTTAATTTAAAATATGACGGAATATTAAAGGACGACCTATATGTCCTCAGGTTTACGAAAATGCCCTCCGTTGTTGTTGAATATGCCTATATTTCCAATCCGGCGGAGGAGAAAATGCTTGCTTCTTCCACTTTCCGCAGCCTTCTCGCGGCCGTCATAGGAAACGCGATATATAAATATTTTATTGCCGAAAGAAGATAATAATATGGTACAAAAGAAAAATAGCATCGTTATAGTAGATTACGGCATGGGAAACCTTAAAAACGTTCAAAATGCCTTTAAGGCCATCGGACATGACTCCGAAATTTCATCTGATTACAAAGAAATCAAGAATGCGACCCATCTTGTGCTTCCGGGCGTAGGGGGGTTCAAAGACGCGATGAAAACGCTTTCAGGGTTAAACCTTGTAAACCCGCTTAAAGACCATATTTCAATGGGAAAGCCCTTTCTGGGGGTTTGCCTCGGAATGCAGCTTTTATTTGAATCATCCGAAGAATTTGGCCATCACGAGGGACTGGGGATTTTAAAGGGAAAGGTAGTAAGATTCGATGAGGGTATCGTCCCCCTTATTCCGCACATAGGATGGAATAACGTAAGAATATCCCGGAAGATTAAAGCGGGAGAAAACGCAACGGAGCATAATGGAGTTCAGCGGGACTCAGGTCGACTCGCCCCGTTTAAAGGGATTAAGAACGGAAGCTTTTTTTATTTCCTTCATTCATTTTATTGCGTCCCCTCCGAGGACATCACTGTTGCGACCTGCGAATATTACCATGAGTTTACCGCGTGTATAAAAAAGGGCAGTATTTTTGCGTGTCAGTTTCATCCCGAAAAAAGCCATAACGCGGGTCTTAAGATGCTTTATAATTTTGCTTTCGGAACGGGAGAACAGATTTGATTATAATTCCGGCGATAGACATACTTGGTTCAAAAACCGTAAGGCTTTCCATGGGAGACTATGAGAAGAAAAAAGAATATGAGCTTTCCCCGGTGGAAGCGGCGCTTAAATGGGAAAAGGAAGGCGCATTAAGGCTCCATATAGTCGACCTTGATGGCGCTAAATCAGGAAATCCCGATAATTTCGGAGTTATTGAGGAAATAATAAAATCGGTACATGTTCCGGTTGAGGTGGGCGGGGGAATAAGGAACAATAAAACCATAGATGACTATTTTAACGCGGGAGCATCCTATATCGTCCTCGGCTCAATACTTCTGAAAGATATCGGGAAGGTCTTGTCCTCCCTGGTTAAATACGGGGGGAAAATTATCGCGGGACTGGATTTATTCGAAGGGAAAATTGCGGTATCGGGGTGGAGGGAAATTACCGGAACCGCCTTCGAGAGCGCCTCTTTTAATTTGAATACGCGTTACGGGATAAACACCTTTATAGTTACCGATATTAAAAAAGACGGAATGCTTTCGGGCGTAAACATTGATTTAATAAAAAACATTTCCGGATCCGGTAAAATGAATATAATTGCCTCCGGGGGGGTTTCTTCAATAGATGATTTGGCCCTGCTGAAAAAACTCGCTCTTCCGAATCTTAAGGGAGTTATTGTGGGAAAGGCGCTTTATGACGGCAGGATTAGCCTGAAAGATGCAAATGCCGTCCTGAACGAGGGATAAAATTCAATTACATGCTTGCGAAAAGAATAATACCATGTCTTGATATAAAAGGAAACGAGGTCGTAAAGGGAATAAATTTCCTTGAGATACACGGGGCCGGGGACCCCCTGACCCTCGCGAAAAAATATAACGATGAGCTTGCGGACGAGCTTATGTTTTTGGATATTACTGCTTCCCATGAGAAAAGAAAAACCCTTGCCCGGCTCGTACGAAAATTATCCGAAGCAATCTTTATTCCCTTTAGCGTTGGCGGGGGAATATCTTCACTTGAGGATATCAGAAACTTACTTAATGCCGGCGCGGACAAAGTGTCAATAAACACATCTGCCGTCATTAGCCCCGGGATAATCGATTCCGCCGCAAAGCGCTTTGGTTCCTCGACCATAGTGGTCGCGATAGACGCGAAAAAAATTGGAGAAAAATATTTAGTTTTTACGCATGGCGGAAGGAATAACTCCGGAAAAGACGCGGTAGAGTGGGCCAGGGAGGCTTATGACAGAGGGGCAGGGGAGATTCTTTTAACCAGCATGGACAGGGACGGCACAAAGGAAGGGTATGAAATAAATCTGACCTCACGCGTCGTCAAAAGCGTCAGGATTCCTGTTATCGCGTCCGGGGGCGCAAAGGATGCAAAAGACATGGAGGAGGTGTTTGTTAAGGCCGACGCAAGCGCCGCGCTTGCCGCTTCGATATTTCATTACGGCGAAACAGGCATAAAGGATGTTAAAAAATATTTGAAATCAAAAGGCCTTCATGTGAGGCTTTAAAAAAGTGAAATAAAAAGGGGCCGACAAACCCATGGAAGAAAAAAAAATCAGTATTAATTTTGAAATTGTAAACGAGGAAACGCTCAATTCATTTCTCGGCTCGATCGATTTTGAAAAACAGAATGGCCTTATCCCGGCGGTTGCCCAGGATTACTTCTCGAAAGAGGTTTTGATGCTTGCCTTTATGAACCGGGAGGCTGTTAGAAAAACCGTTGAGACAGGTTACGCGCATTATTTTTCCCGGTCGAGAAACACTTTATGGAAGAAAGGGAGTACCTCAGGGCACGTCCAGAAGGTAAAAGAGATTTTTCTTGATTGCGACCGGGACAGCCTTCTTCTTAAGGTTATTCAGACAGGCCCGGCATGCCATACGGGATATTCGTCCTGTTTTTATTCAAAGGCGACAAATCTTATTGATAGGGAGAGCGCGTCTGCTCCCGATGGGGCCGAAGGGGATTTCATTCGCGACATCGAAAAATTTTATTCCTTAAGACTTATTTTTAACACGATAAAAAGCAGGGCAGGTTCGGATCCTTCCAAATCATACGTGGCGAAGCTTCTGAATTCGGGAATCGAAAAAATCGGAAAAAAGCTTCAGGAGGAATCCCTTGAGCTTATATTGTCCCTGGCAGAAGGGGACAACAAAAAAATAGTTTATGAGGCGTCCGACCTTTTGTTTTTTTACATGGTCTTGCTTGTATCGAAAGGTGTGGATATATCGCTCATAGTTGAGGAACTTAAAAGAAGGGAAGGTGTTTCCGGAATCGACGAAAAGAATTCAAGGAAATTTCGCCCCCCCAAAAAATAATTTGACATATATCTTTAAATATAATATTAATTCAATATAGTTATTTTAATAAATAAATAATTAGCGCTCTAAACCGTACCGCCCGTCCTGTTTAACCTTAAAAGGCAAGGCGTATGTCTTTATCCTTCGTCAGGGATTATTTACCTCTCCCCGCTTTAAGGGGGCCTTTC
>JAKAPT010000081.1 GCA_021806885.1 bacterium
AACGGCGGACGCCAGCGTCTTAATTATCGGCACCCTTCCCCTGATAAACCCGTCTTTATTATGGAAGGCGTCTATAGCCGCGTCCGTTCCATGCCCTTCGGCCTCCGGCGCAAAAGTATAGACTAATAAACCTGATAACAGTCCGCCGAACATTATAATCAAAGGAATTACCCAGTGAATTGCCGTCGTATTCGGAGGCGCCCCCGTCTGACCTAACAGCTCGGGTCTCGGAGAATAATAATGAGCCAGACTTACCTGAAATATAAATCTGAAAAGCCTTATTAGCGAATTAAAAACTATGGCGCCGATGCCGGCCGCGAGGCCGATGATGACGCCGAAAAAGACCCACCTGGAAAAGTAAAAAAGTGATTTATCCTGAAATTTTATTACGGCTCTCTTAAGGCGGGTCCTCGTTTTTATATAATAATCTTTAAAAAACATCCTGGCTTTTTACTTCCTTTTTTTACGATGAATAATTATATACAAGATTCGAAGTATTATAGATATGATTAGTGAGAACTTTTATTATATAATATTTAATGCCGCGATAATTTTAACCAATACATTTTTATATAAAAATAAACAAATTGCAATAAAAACCTTATTATTATGACAGGGACAGGAACCGGTATAGTGATTATCGCCATTGCGCTTCTTTCGATAGCGATGGCTGGAGTCATACTGGTTAAATACCTGAAAATTCCTTATGTTTCCATGCCGGTTTTACTCGGCCTGGCAATAGGGCTTTTTCACGCTTTCCCCCAGGTTAAAATCACCCCCGCCATTATTTATTATATATTCCTTGCGCTTTTAATAATGGAAGGGGCATTAAAATTTAGCATTAAAGACCTTAAGGATAATGTCCTCCCCATTTCGGTCTATGCCGTCATAGGCACAATAATTTCCGCTCTCCTGGTCGGCCTTGGACTTCATTTCCTTCTTTTTTTCCCTATGAAGCAATCGCTCGTTTTCGGGGCAATCATAAGTCCGACGGACCCGCTTTCAATAATCGCGTTTTTCAAAACTTTGGCCCGGGATAAATCCCCTTCCCCTCTCCCCCGCCGAAAACGAAGAAAAGGGAATAAGAATCTTTATCGTGGTTTTATTTTCTCTGACAGTTCAGGCAATATTTTTCGATCTTTCCATTACCAGGTTCAGGGCTTTCTTCTTAAAGAACGAAAGTCCCGTAGGCCCTCAAGAATAAGGTTTGTACCGAGATGGAAAATATTATAAATGTCGAATCCCTCGCGTATAAGGGATACGGAACAGGAAAAAAGGGTTCAAAAATTGTCTTTATAGATTATGCCGTCCCCGGGGACGTCGTAAGGGCGGACATATATGAGGAGCATAAAAACTATGCCTTCGCGAGGATAGAAGAGATTATAACGCCCTCCCCCGAAAGGATTCCCCCGGCGTGCAAAAACTTCGGAATATGCGGCGGATGCAGTTATCTTAACATTCCATATGAAACCGAGCTTTACTGGAAAAAAAGGATATTCGCGCGTGAATTCGAAAAGACTTTCAAGAGCTACGGATACGACGCGGATAAGATTCTAACGGGATTAAGCGACAAAGGTCCTTCCTTATACTACAGGCGCAAGATAAGCCTTAAGGTATTCCCTCCATTCATCGGCTTTTACAGGAAACAAACCCACAAGGTAATAGATATTGAATCCTGTCATCTCGCAAGCTGGGAAGTTAATCAAGCGCTTAAATGCCTGAGGGAGATTATGTCGGGGGAGAATTTTCTGGAAAACGTAAAAGGAATAACCCTTTTAGAAGCGGGAGGGATAAAGAACGCTATTTTTGAATTGAAAAATGGGGCTAAATCAAACGAAGAAAAGTTTTTCAGGGAGGTTTTCCGCGAATGCGGGTTTAAAAACATATTCGTAACCGCCGGGAAAGGCGGGGAGAACTTCTCAACATATAGAGGAGGGCCGGGGGAGGTCTTTTTCGAGATAAAGGGAAAAAAATTTTACTTCGACCTTCCGGCGTTTATCCAGGTTAATAAAAAACAAAATGAAAGGCTTATCGATGAAATTACCGGATTTTTAAGCGCGGCGGCAGAGGAGCGCGGCAAGATTTTCAACTCTGCCCTCGACCTCTTCTGCGGTTACGGCAACATTACGCTTTTCCTGCAGGGTTTCGTTAAAAAGATTAAGGGCGTGGATATAGCGGGACCGGGGATAGAGCTCGCTAAAAAAAGCCTGGAACTGAACAATGCCAGGAATATAACATTCGAATCACAGGACGCGGAGAAATCCCTTAAAAAAGAAAAGGAAAGGGGAAGCCTCTACGACCTTGTCGTTCTTGACCCGCCGAGGAGGGGAGTAAAAGGCATGGCGCCTTTAATAGCGGGGCTTGGCCCTGAATATGTTATATACGTTTCATGCGACCCGATGACCCTTATGAGGGATTTAAAGGTGTTCGCGGAGATGGATTACGGGATTAAAAAGATTAGCCTGATAGATATGTTCCCCCGTACATACCACATCGAATCTGTTTCTTTCTTGAGGAAAATCAAATAATCCGGCGGAGGGGGGAGGTATTATGTTATGCCGCGGGGGGAACCGCCTTTTTAATTCTTGAAACTTTCACAACCTTCCCGGCCTTAAGGCACTTGGAGCAGACCTTTACCTGCTTGGTCCGGCCGTTTACCACTGCCCTCACATTGTGCAGATTCGGATACGATACCTTTTTCGTCTTATTGTTGGCATGGGACACCTTGTTTCCGAAAAGCACCCCTTTCCCGCAAATACTGCAAACCCTCGACATTTTAAACCCCGCTTTATTTTAATTTTAAATTTTATTTGCTTTTTAAATTTTTTAATTTAAAAAGAATTTACAGTATATAAACTTTAAGCATAATTTGTCAACCGAAAAAGAACGCTATTGGGTAGATAGGTACGAACATACTTACCAGTTTTTAAAGATCATTAATAACAACGAAGGGGGTAATGCTATGTTCGTCCTTAAGAACATCAGGGTGGCCGCGGCCACCCTGATGCGGATCTTATTAAAA
>JAKAPT010000037.1 GCA_021806885.1 bacterium
TCCGATCTTTTATCGATATGGCGATAGAATCCATAAGGCAGTCCATATTCATTTCTTATATTTTTGTTTTGCTCCATTTCCAACTTTTTCCTTGCGTTTTTATTTGAGATCAGGATTATAAATTTCCTAAAATTATCATACTGATTTATCTTCAATATGCTAATTCCCCCTCCTGAGAGCAAAAAACACAGAGATATAATTATAATAGAAACCGGGAGGTATTTGTAATATTTCTTTTTTCCCGCGTAATCGCCAACGCGGACTATCAACGAAAGCATGACGGTAGAGATAACCAACGCGTAGGAGAAGAAAATAGCGATATGTGGGTTATCATGTCTTACAAAACCCTCTTTCCACAACAGGAATAACATTGTTCCCAGGAGAAGAAACCGCGAGAAAAGTAATTTTTGCTTGCCCTTTAACATTCCGACGGTTAAAATAAAATACATGATAATCACGGATGCAGCCCCCAATGTGGAAAGAAAACCATAAAAATAACCATGAAGCGACATAGCGTCGGTATAACCCCCGATTATCTGGTAAACCGAGTAAAAATATTCAGGCAGGTTTAATAACGACTGCCCCGCCGCGACGTATATGATTGAAAACGTGGACAAAAAGGTAATTAAGAAAAATATGGATTTTATAAATAATTTTTCCTTTTTACCGAGATAAATCAAAAGAACTGGGTATAACAGCGCTAAAGCTGCCGACGCGATTAAAGAGGTATTTTTTATGGAAGAAGCAACCCCCAGTAAAATCGCCGAAAAAAATAAAAATAAATAATTATTCTCAGGATAATCGAGAACAAGAATAACGAGTAGAAAAGACATGAAAATATATTGCCAGGTAAAAGATTGCGGAGGAAGCAAAAAAACCCATGCCATAAAAGCAAATAAATAGAAAGCGAGGTTAGGCCATGTTTTATTTTTTCCGGAAATTATATAAAGGACAAATATGTAAACGAAAGGCAATATGACGGCATTCAACAGCGAAAAGACCGCTGAATACGCCCATAAATAATGGTTGCAGTAAAAATACGGCCTGGTAAGAAAACCTATGGGACCGTAAGTGAATATTATATCTTTCCCCCATTGCAGGCGATGGGAAAGGGCATATCCCAGCGCCCACGCCCATGATGGATCCAATCTGTGCCGTGTAGGGGCAAAATTCATAACAAGAGGCGGGACGTTCAAAAAAACGATTATGAAACCGGCAATTAAAAATATACGCGCGTAATATTTTTTCCGCATTTTCAATGTTTGAAACTATAACGGTAATATAAATTATGGAAAAACCTTCAAAAACTGTTTATACAAAAAAAGCCTACATTTTAATAATGGTCCTTCCGGTGTTGTTTTATGTATGGACCGCCTTAGCATATACGGTAAATATGCCATATTGGGACGATTACGACTCGGTCCTGAATTGGATAAATCAATTTATTACAAATCATAATAATTTAAAATTCATATTTTATATGCTATTAAGGCAGCACAACGAGCACAGAATATTATTCGACAGAATTATCGTATTGTCAGATTATTATTTATTCCATTCCATAAATTTTATTTATCTTAATTTCATCGGATACGCAGGGTTATTAGCGTTGTTTTTCATTATTATCCTTATAGGAAAAAATAAAGGGTTAAGTATTTACGAGTTAATTCCCCTTCCTTTTCTCTTGCTTAGTTTAGCGCAATATGAATTGATTTCATTTGCTATGGCCTCATTGCAACAATATTGGGAATTCCTCTTTTCATTATCGGCTATAATTGCCGTAACCGCCCCGGATAAACCAAGTACAAACAATTTTTTGGCGTGTTTTCTATTAGCGGTTGCAGCCTCTTTTACAAGCGCCGGCGGGTTAATAGTATTTCCTGTAGTTTTGATTTTTCTAATATATACTAAAAATACAAGACATTCTATTATCTGGCTAGCGAGTTCGTCCCTGGTTTTTATTTTATATTTTGTTATCTTGAAATATCATCCGACAGGAATCCTCATTTCAAGCCATATATATGCCCTCGAACATCCTTTATTGTATCTTGCTTATATATTTTCTTTTATCGGAAGCATGGCGGGAAGCACCGGTTTAATTTTTGGAATATTATTTTTTTTAATATCTATTATTATGATGTTAAAATATCATAATAAAAATTTGGATATCCTCTTTATAACATTATTTATATTATCGACCTCTGCCGCCGCGGGATTAAGCCGGATGGGATTAGGAATAGGCCAGGCGCTATCGTCGAGGTACACGATTTACTCATCCGTCTATTTAGCATTATTATACATATTGATAATAAATCAAATAAAACAAAAACCCGCCCGAAAAACATTTTTTGTAATTTTTTTTATTTTTTCTGCGGCATTATATATTTACTGGATTCCAGAGGGGTTAACCAATCTAAATCATAAATACGCTCAATTGCAACATAGCCTGGTTTATCCAAACCAAAAAAGGGCTCAAGAAATTATTAATAAATCAATTGATTTAAAAGTATTTTCGAATAAAACCGCGTCTAAGCCCCATTAAATACCAGCGCATGTATTCCGGAAGCCACTCAATCACCTTGAACTTGGAATTTCCTGCCGTTCTGTCATGCCATGTCGAAGGAATTTCAGTTATTTTATATCCCCGCGAAAATGCTTTCACGACTATTTCCAGTCCTATTTCAAAGCCCTTCCGGCTTTCTATCGTAATTGAATTAAATATACTTTTTCTATACATCTTAAAGCTGTTCGTAGCGTCATGAGTGGGAAGTTTGGCAAGGAAATAAAGCGAAAGACAGGCTGTTTTTGACATAAGACCTTTTAAAAAAGGCCCTCCGATATGCTTTCCGCCCTTCATGTACCTGGACCCGCAGACAATATCATAGCCTTCCATTATTTTTAAAAACATTGCGTCAACGATTTTAAGATCGTCCGATAAATCTGCCATAACTATCAGCAAGGCTTCCGAAAAGGAATTTAAAATACCAGATTTTATCGCGTTGAGAGGCCCCCTGCCTATATCGTTTTTTATTAGATATATTTTAAACTTGAAACCGTCCATAACATCCCTGATAACAGGGAGAGTATCGTCTTCGTCAAAATCGTAAACTATCAAAACGTTGAATGAGCCCTGCACCTTCATCTCAATATCATTAAGGCAGCCTATGATATTATCTTTCTCGTTATAAACGGGAATTATGATATCAAAATCCAGGGCCCTCATCTTAAATGTTCCCCGCCTTTATCTGCCTGTCAATCCAGGGAATAAGTTCGTCAAGCATTTCGTCCAGCCCGGTCTTCGCCTCAAACCCCAGCAGTCTTTTTGCCTTTTCCACGGAAGGCACCCTCTTCTGAACATCGTAGGGGTAAGGGTTGTCGGAAACATACCGAAAGGGTTTATCCCCGTTTATTTTTTTCCATATGATTCCGGCAAGCTCAAGGACGGTAGTGGAAACGGACGTAGAAATATTGAAATCTTCGTTCACTGCCTTTCCGCTTTCCATGCACAGCAGGATGCCTTCGGCCAGGTCGCCTCCATAAGTATAATGCCTTATCTGGTTGCCGTTGCCGAGAATATGCAAGGGATCTTGCCCCTTCAATATCTTTTGAATGAGGTCCGGAACCACATGGCTCATGGCCAATTTAACGTTTCCCGAGAGTATTTCGTGTTCTCCTTTAGCCCTGCGCTCGCCTATGCCGACGCAGTTAAACGGCCTCACTATCGTATAAGGCAGCTTATATTGTTCCCATGCACCCTTTGCAAAATATTCGGTGGCAAGCTTCTGAAAACCGTAAGTGGAAAAAGGAGGAGGACATTTAAGCTGTTCCCCTTCGGGCGTCGGGTAAAGAGATGTGTTTTCGAATACCATTGAAGAGGACACAACTATTATTCTCTTTAAATTGTGGTTCTTAAAGGCGTCTATCGCGGCATCGAAAGTGGAAGCGATTATCCTTTCGTTTTCGGCCAAGAGGTCGTAGGCAAGGGCGTGAAAATAGGATATGCCGCCTATCATCGCCGCTATGGCTATTATCTGGTCGCAATCGGAGGCCAGCTCTTTCATTTTGCCGGTATCTTTTACGTTCCCTTCCACAAAAGTGTAATTTTTACTGCCGCTGTAACTTTTATCTATTACGCCGTATTTGCTCAGGTTGTCAATCCCGACGACGCTATGCCCCTTGTTTAAAAGCTCTTCTATCAGGTATCCCGCCACAAATCCGGCAGATCCGGTTACAAGCACTTTCATATCTTATATCCTCCGTTGTAAAAATTCCAGATATCCACGAGCGGCTTGTTTTTTAAGTCGAGTGATTTGTAAACCGAATGGGGCGCGGCAAGAATTACGACGTCGGAGAAGTCTATTAACTCGCTCGAAGAAACAAAACCTTCGTCCGCAATGTAGGGATCCGAACAGTAAACCTTAGCGCATTTAAATTCCAGTATTTTTTTTAACTTATAGGAAAGGGAATCTCTCTTGTCGTCGCTGTTCCCCTTGAACGCCATTCCAAGGATGCCGACCTTCAGGGACGAAATATCCCTATTGCCTTCCAGGTGTTTAATTATGTAGTTGGGGAGCCCTTCATTTATAAGCATGGCCGTATGCCCTAATATAAAGTTGTTGTTATTAAAAGCGGAAAGCTGCATCGTGTCTTTAAAAAGGCATGGTCCTGCCGCAAAACCTGGCTTAGGGAAATCTTTGGCCCTGGGATAATTATGCGTCATCGCGTGGTGAATCCTGGCGTAATCGTAGCCGTAATCGTTGGCGATCATGAAAAACTGGTTCGCGGCCGCAAACTTGATATAGCGCCATGAATTGTTGAACAGTTTAGTTAGTTCCGCCTCTTCCGGAGAAAGTTCTATTAAGTCCTTCGTGAGAACAGAAAAGAGCTCCTTTGTCCTTTTAAGTCCTTCTTCGGTAAAAGAGGAGACTATCTGGGGAAGCTTGACGAGCTCCTCTATGGCGTATCCCTCCGCTATTCTTTCCGGGCAGAAAGCTACGCCCATGTCTTTGCCGTTATTTCTCAAATAATTATAAATGTTTCTGGACGTCCCGGGATAAACGGTGCTCCTGAGCACCAGCAGCTGGCCCGGTTTGAAGAAATTCAAATATTTTTCCAGTATTTTAAACAGGTCTCCCGTCTTTGGATTAAGGAACTCGTCAACGGGGGTGCCTACCACCATGATTACGATACGGGATAACGATATAACTTCCGCGTTTAGCGAAACAGACAGCGATTTCTCTTTCAGGGCTTTTTTTAGGAGCGGCTCCGCCCCTTTCTCTTTAAAGGGCATTGTTCCGCGTTCTATCAGGGTCAAGGAATCCGGGTTTATGTCGTATACGCATACCTTCTTCCCGTGATTCGCAAATTGTATCGAGAGGGGAAGGCCTACGTGCCCGGCTCCCCCGATAACGCAGATGTCAAAAATGTCTCCCTCGGCCATTAGTCAATCCTTCGTTATTATATTTTACGGTTTAAAGAAATGATAAGGAATTATAAACCAACAATTTAGAAAAATAAAGAGATAATTGCCCGCCGCCGCCTAACCCGCCAGCGGATTTCCTTTCTGGTTGCCGCAGGCATGATTTATTAATCACAGGCCGCTTCCAAGCAATATCTTTTTTGCCTCGTTTAAGTCGCTTTTCTTAACGGTCCTTAAAAGCACGGAAATTATAACGTATATAGCGGCGCCGGAAAGCACGCTTTCTAAGAGGCCGCCGTGAATTAATTTTACCGCGAGAGCCATGACGGAAGACGCCAGGACGACCTTGACGAAATTTAACGCGTCGAATCCGGGCCTTAAGCGCCTCAAGACGAAAAAGCCGAGCGCAAAAGACATCGCCCCGGTTGCCAGCGGCACGGATAAAGCGGCCCCGTAAATGCCGAATTTTAAAGTAAGTACGAAAGTGGCAAACAAGGATAAAACCGCAGTTACCGCGGAGGATATCAAAAGGCCTCTTTTATCCTTTACCGCCGTTAAAAAGCCGGAAAAAACCGAGGAGAGCGAAACAAAAAAAACGGACCAGATTAATACGGCGAAGGCTTCCGCGCTCAAAATAAACCCCCCGCCGAAAAGCCTGCTTATAATAAGGCCGCTTACGGCGAAACCCCCGAAGCAGACCGGCAGCGAAGCGGTGTAGGCGAACCTTATTAGTTCCCCCATGACCCAGGGGGTCCTTTTGGCGGAATCCTCCTTCACCCCGTCCGCTATTATCGGAATAAAAGCCGAACCGGTCAGGTTAAAAAACACGAATATAAAAAATATAAGCCTGTTTGCAATGTAATAAAACCCGACATACCTGTCAGGGGTCAAAAACTTCAGGAATATGACGGGAAATCCCTGGTACAGCATGACCAGGCCGGAAACTATCCCGTATGGGGCCGCGCTTAAAAATATACCTTTGAGTTTTCCGAAGCCGAAATAGGGCCTTATCTTTCCCGCGAACTTTTTAAATATATAGCCGGACTGGATTATTTCGCTCACGGCCCACCCCGCGAGGAAAAGCGTCATGGCAAGCATGTAATCTTTCGCGTTTTCAACGAACAGGTAAACTCCCAGGAAATAGACCACCCTTCCCGCGGAAACGGAAATGGAAAAAACGTGGTTCTTCTCCAGGGCGGTTATGGCGTATTCGAAGCCGAAGGCCCTTATGACGGGGGCGAACGCGGCTATTATAAGCATATTCCTTTGGATTTCCTCGTCGCGGAAAAGAAGGGCGGAAAACACTACGAGGACAACCATGGAAACGAAGGAAAGAACGAGGCTAAGGGAAAAAATCCCGCCGATAATGGCGGGGGCGCCCTCCTTGTCGTTCGCGATTGCGGTCTGTCCGTAAGGAGAAAGGCCTAAATCGGAAATAAAAATGAAATACCCGGAAAAAACCATCGCGAAGGCAAACTCGCCGTAAACGGCGGAGCCCAGCCTTTTAATCAGAATTATGTTGATAAGAAGGGCGAACAGCCCGAATATAATCCTGTAGGCGTAAAGGAAAGACAGGTTTCTTATAAATCTCTTCTTGCCTGAAGCCAGGACCCCCTCCTTATCAGCCGCGGAATAAATTGTATTTAAAAATGCAGTACGCCGCCCTGAAACCGTCTTTCCAGCCTATCTTTTTTCCTTCCTTGTAAGTCCTTCCGTAATATGATATTCCCGTCTCGTATATCCTTGCGCCCTTAATCCGGGCAATCTTCGCGGTTATCTCGGGCTCGAAGCCGAACCTGTCCTCCTCTATGTTTATGCCTTTAATAATTTCGCTCCTGAAAACCTTGTATCCCGTTTCCATATCGGTAAGGTTGAGGTTGGTAAGCATGTTCGACAGGAAAGTAAGGAAGCCGTTTCCCATCCTGTGCCAGAAATATAAAACCCTTTGGGCGGATTCGCCCCTGAACCTGGAACCGTAAACGACGTCGGCGTTTCCCTCAAGAATCGGCCGTATCAGCCTGGGATATTCCTTCGGGTCGTATTCCATGTCTGCGTCCTGGATGATTACGACGTCTCCCTTCGCTTCCCGGATGCCCGTCCTCAGGGCCGCACCTTTTCCCATGTTCTTATCGTGATAAAAAACTTTAACGCCGGGGTTACCGGACGGGCCGTTTTCCGATCTCCTTAACAGCTCCCTCGTGCCGTCATCAGAATAGTCGTCCACCACGATAATTTCCTTATCCGGATAAGGGCTCGATTTCACGGCTTCGAGCACCTTTTCTATGGTGCCGGCTTCGTTATAGCATGGGATAATAATGGTAAGCTTCATAGGTGCCTATGACCTCCAGTTACTTCTCCTCATTTCTTCTATGTAGTCTTTAAGATTTCTCCTGGGGTTCCATCCGAGTTTTACAGTCTTATCGGTTACGACCCTGGCGGTCATCCTGTTGCCTCTTCTTTCAGGCAGCATCTCTATCTTTCCGCCGAAAATTTTCGCGACTTCCAATATCGTGAATCCGGCAGGATTTCCAATGCCGTATTCATCCCCGCGCCCCTTTTCCCCGATAAGGAGTAACGCGTCTATGGTATCGTCTATATGCGTAAAGTTTCTGACCTGGGTTCCGGGGCTGACCACCGTTAAATTCTCCCCGTTTTTCATCTTTTCCTTAAAGAGGGCTATTACCGTAGCATACTTCCCCGCCTGTATTTCCCGTTTCCCGTATACGTTATAAAAATAGGCAACCGCATAATCTATACCGTACCAGTCCCCGTAATTTTTAACTAGCCGGGTGTTCGTTGATTTGCTCCAGGCATATGGGCTCGCGTTTTCCCCTCCCCGGTCATCCGCGAATTTAGTGCTGCTGCCGGCATACACTATCTTTGCACCGGTTTTCCTGACGAATTCCAGTACGGCAAAAGTGCCTTCCATGTTGAACTTCCATACCTTGTCCATATCGTCGAAGCTCTGCTCCACCCTGCTGTATTCCCCAAAATGATATATAAGGTCCGGCTTAAAACCTACCAGCCCGTCTATGTTGAATGTTGAACCCTTTATATAGGTAACGTTATCAACATGATTTTTTTCTGAACCCGTAAAGTAATTATCCAGCGAATAAACGGCGTTATTTTTGTCCATGGCAAGCCTTTCGCATAAATGACTGCCTACGAATCCCGCGCCGCCGGTAACAAGAATTATCATTATTAAACCCTTTTATTAGATTTTATTAGTAAGCTACCTATATTATTATGTATTTTAATGTAGGTACAAAAACACCCGTCATTCTCCGGCCTCGAGGTTATACTTATTGCCGTATCCCCTCCTGGTAATCATATAGAGGTCTTTCACATAAGTCGAGCTGTTTCCTATTATCACGGCGGAGTTCATGGAAACTATGCCGGACAGGTCCATTTTTTCGAGGATGGTAATTTCCACGGCCTCGTCCGGCCTGGAGGCGGCCTTAACGACGGCGACGGGCCTTTCTCCCTCGATTTTTTCAAGGAGGATGTTTTTGGCGAGGACGAACTCCCGCCGCCTTCTTCTGCTACTGGGGTTGTACAGGATAATCACGAAATCCGCCGAGGAGGCGGCCCTGAGCCTTTTTTCTATCTCATCCCACGGAGTAAGCAGGTTGGAAAGGGAAATTACGCAAAAATCATTCATTATGGGCGCGCCCAGGGCGGCGGCCGCCGAGCAGAACGCCGGCATACCCGGGACTATCTCGAGAGGAATCTTGCCGAGAAGCGACCTCGAACCCATTATCTCGAGAAGGAGCCCGCTCATACCGTAAATTCCCGCGTCCCCGCCGGAGACGAGAGCCACGGTTTTACCCTCCATGGATTTCTCAATCGCTGTCTCGCACCGCCTTATCTCGTCCTTCATCCCGAAAGGCAGCTTCTCCTGGCCTTCCGCGAGTATGCCTTCTATCTCCCTCAGGTACGTCTTGTATCCTATGACGACGGCGGCGGATTTTATTGCTTCAAGCGCCCTGGGCGTGAGGTCGCGGATATCTCCGGGCCCCGTCCCCACCACCGTTATCTTCCCGAAACTGATACCCATTTTATTGTTTTGTCTCACTATCCTAATATTAGAGAAATGATGATTTAATTATACAATATGTAGAGTCAAAAAAGGATATCAAAAAATGGAGGCGGCCATGGTAACGTTTCCCCTTTTAATTTTAGGGATTAAAAGCGTCCCGGAGTTTGCGGAGAGAAGCGCGCAGGGTTCGGCAACCGAGTAGGCGCCGGTGTATTTGAAGCAAAGGGACTTCTCCCTGTCTTCTCCTGCTCCCCGGGAAGGAACGCGGTTTATTTCCTCCTTCGAGAAGAAATCGCTAAAAAGAGCGTATTTACGGGCAAATTCCATGATGCCCTCCTCGTCCTTTTTTAAATCAATCGTCGCGACATTCCTTATTGAATTCACGGAAAGGCCGTATTCTTGGAAAATAGAAAGGACGAAATCCTCTATCTCTATGAATTCCGTGTTCCTGTTGCATCCAAGCCCCAGGACGATATTCCTCGGCCTCAAGACTGCGATAGAGGGGGTGGGGCAATGTGAGAGGGAAGAGTAACGATATGACAGGACGGGAAAAAATGAGGGAAATGCATTTGAGGTAATAAGGATCTGCAAGTCCGGAATTTCTTTGACGCTCCCGGAGTTATTGCCGGAGGCGGAGGAGTCTGATACCTTGGATTTTGCACCGGCATACTCGTGCCTTGAAATTACATCCTCATTTTTTGAATCTGAAACTCTGGGATTTAGCTTCAATACCTCCGGTTTTGTCCCTCCCCGGGAAAAACCGTCGAGATATTTATTCAAACGGCTTATAAAGGATTTCCGAGCAGGTTGGGGAAAAGACGACCCGTCGACGTAAAAAGAAAATTTCTTGCCCTCAAGGGAGGCAGAGTTAAATTGTTTTATTTTGACCCCTTCGTCCTCAATGAACAAATCAAAGTCCTTGGCGAAGAGGTCGAGCGAAAAAAGTCCTGCCCCGTCGGTCGCGGTCGTTATTACGGGGGTCGCCCCGATGGATTTTGCCACGGCTTCAGTAAAGGCGTTCGCGCCCCCCGTGTGGCCGGAAAGAAGGCTTACCGCGAATTTTCCGGACTCGTCCACGGCCGTCACTGCCGGGTCGGAAAATTTATTCTTCAGGTGGGGGGCGATCAGCCTGACCGCCGCCCCCGCGGCAAGAAAGAATAGGATAAAATCAAATCCCGCTAAGAGTTCTCCGGCAAAGTCGGAAGAAAGGGATTTAAATTCTAGCGGGGAGGTTTTAACGTAAAAGGGCGATTGCGGTCCCGCGAATTCAAGATTAGGTTTAAACTCGCGCAGATACGTCTTCTCGAAAGCGGATTGTTGAGTTGCCGATACGCGGGTTTTAACAGAAAAAGCGGGTTTTTCAGGGTAAGCGTCCGAAATCTCTGCGATGCCCGAAGCGGCAGTTTTTTTAAGGGCCGTCTCGTCTCCCTTAACAAATAATGAGACGTTCACCCCCGCGGCAGGAAAATTTCCGGCGGGAAACGCCTCTTTCCGAAAATTAATCCCGCCCCGCCTTCCGCCTTTGGAACCGCCCGTGAACGCCCCCCGGAATAACTCCCCCCTCTTTATCTCTTCGATAACCTTTAACCCCATTTCGAGGGAGTTCGGGGAAAGCGCCACGACGGCGACGTCATTTACCGACGCCGCCGGCCAGTCCGCTACCTTTTGCCTTCCTGAAGGCGTGTGAAAAATCCTTATCATAGAGTTTCGATTTTATTTCTTTACGGGTTTTTCCGCTTAAGGCCTCCCCCACTAACAAGACGGCCATATTTTTAACGGAGTGTTCGCCCGCTTTTCGCGCGACGTCCTTAAGCGCGCAGTCAATAAGAAGCTCGTCTTTCAGGGAAACGTTTTTAGCGATGAGGCAGGGGGTTTCCGGAGGATAGCTTTCCATCAGGTCCGAAACGACGGACTCAATTGTTCCGAAACTCAAATATACGGCCATCGAGGCCCGGTGGCGCGCGAGGCTTTTAATGTCCTGGCCTTCCGGGACGCCGCCGGTCCTTCCCGCGGCCCGGCAAAAAATAAGAGCCTGCGAGATGCCGGGAAGGGTCAGCGCGGACTTATTGGAGGCCGCGGCGGCGAAGGCGACGGACACCCCCGGGATTATCTCGTAAGGAATACCCTCTTCTTCAAGATAGGCCATCTGCTCGTTTATGGAGGAATAAAGGGAAGAATCCCCCGCGTGAAGTATTGAGACGGCCTTCAATCCTTTTCCGACGAGCGCGAGGAGCCTTTCTTTAATCTCCTCGTAGGTAAGTCCTTTAAGGTCTATGAGTTCCGCGCCCTTTTTCGTTAAAGCAAGCGCCTCCCTGTTTATCAGCGAGCCGGCATAAAAAACGGCGTCTGACTTTTTAAGGATTTTATGGGCCTTTACGGTTAAAAGTTCCGTGTCCCCGGGCCCGGCCCCAAGGAAAAAAACCTTTGAGTATTTCATGAGAATACCATAATTAAGATGCTGAAATAATTGAAATTTTCGCCCTTACCAAGACTCATTTCTTCTCCAATAAAACCCTCTACGAGCTTCGATTTTTCTATTAAATAAACATTGAGCGAGCCATTTTTAAAATCGTCCCTTCCTGAGTCTTTTAACGCCCCTATTATGTTTTTGACGTACCTGCCCGCCTTCATGAAGACTATGAGGTTGGGGCCATCGTTTCTGTTTTTTTCAGCGATAAAAGAAATCTCCTTCTTTATTTCAGACGCGCCTTTATTGACGGGGACGGTTATCAACACGGAGCTGTTTTTATTTACTAACGGCTCCCCGATGAGCCCAAGGGCGTAGTTAAGGGAGGATATGCCGCTTACGACGTTAAGCCTTACGCCCGGTGAGGCGCCGCTGTCGGTTCCGGCGGCGGAGGAGGGCGCAGGGGCGCGCCTGCGTCCACCCTTTCCTGAGAGGGTTTTTTTTATCTCGGAGTAAAGCCCCCAGAACGTACTGTAAAACATTGGGTCTCCCACGGTTATATAAGAACAGGCCCCCGATTTCAGGCCCTCGATAACCTTTAGGGCGTTTCGCGCGTACAGGTTTTCGTTGCCTTCGTTCACGCGCGACATTTCGACTTTAAGCGGCACGAATTTGCCCGGAGGGGCGGCCGCCCCCGCCTTTTTTAGCGCCTTTTTCACGGTCGCGAGGGCAAGGCTTCCCTGCCCTCCGGGAACTTCGGGATAGAAGACGAGGCTTGATTTTTTTAACGCCTCAATTGCCTTAACGGGCATAAGCCCGGGGTCCCCGGGGCCCGTTCCGATTATGTTAAGGGTTTTTAGTTTCATTAACTACGCCGGCCGGCAGCGTAATTCGCGCCCCAGACTTTTTTTTCCTCCTGAATATCTTTATAAATGGCCTGTGCTCGTGCCTTTTATGCTTTTCGATTTTCGTAATAAGGACCTGGTTCTGGGCCTGGAAATAGGAATTTGGCTTAATGTCTTTCAGTCTCGAAACGATAACCGAAACCACCTCGAATTTAAGCGTGTCCGGGTTATTACGAGCGTTATACCCCTCTATGAAAGACATAAGCGTATTGAACGATTCAAGGAGTATAGTGTTTACGACTATCCTTCCCCCCTCCCTGAGCATGGACAGGGCCGAAGAAAGCGTCTCCTTCAGGGCGGCTCCGCCGCCGCCGATAAATACGACGTCGGGGGGAGAATCCCCGCACGATTTAAGGGCCTCCGGCAGCTCCCCAAGGACCGGAATAATGTTGGAGCGGTTAAATTTATTCATGTTCTTCTTCAGATTTTCAATCTTAACGCGGTTTTTGTCGACCGCGTAAACGGTGCCCTCTTTTGCGATTCCGGCGGCCTCTATCGTTACGGAACCGCTGCCGCAGCCCGCGTCTATTATAACGGAATCGTGGCTTATCCCCATCAGGCTTAATGCTACGGACCTTACTTCTTTTTTCGTAGGCTCTCCCGCGGCGTGGATAAAGCTCTCGTCTTCGATGCCTATTGCCGGGGCGCCTCCCGTCCCGGGGGCGTGGGGGCGTTCGGCCCGGGGGCGCTCTGCCCCGGGGCGCTCTTCCTGCGCGCGCACGGCCCGGGGGGGGGCCGCCTTAACGTGGGAGGGATGCCTGTTTTCAAGTATCACTATATTTTTTCTCAGGGACAAATCCCCCTGCATGTCGGGCGAGGGGTTCTTATAGAGCTTCTCGTTTTTGGAGCAGAGATCCGTAAGGACGTGGAAGTTATAGCCCTCGAGAAGCCCTTTGCCGTTAAGGCTCTCGTATATTCTCTGAGGGGTATTGATTTCATCGGTGTAAATTCCCAGGTTTTTGCCGAGACCCAGCGACCTTGAAGCCTCCTCCTCTGAAATCTCCCCGTCCCTGCCGTGGGCGCTGAGGATTACGGCGTCGGTCATGGGAATCTTGAGCTTCAGAAAACCTATCTGCATATAGCTGTAAGAGGGGTAAATCTCGATAAACCTCTTTTCGTTCAGTTTCAACTCCTTAAGTATAGAAGCCCCTATGCCGTAGAAATTCGGGTCGCCGTTTGAAAGGATAATTATGCCCTTTTTGCCGAGGCCGCCTTTTATGTAATCGCTTCAGCACTTGACTTTGC
>JAKAPT010000038.1 GCA_021806885.1 bacterium
TTCCGATCTGGCTTTTTCGCGCATCCAGAGAACGCAAAGACGGATACCGCCAAGAAAAGTCCTAAAGTCAATACTGTAAGCTTTTTCAATTTTTATCACCTCCTTTGTCCTTTAACTGCTTTATTCTATTTTTTGAAGGATTTTTTGTCAAGAATAATTTATTTATCTTATAATTTCTATGGATTAATAATGAATTAACTTGTAAAATCAATATAAAATCGTATATTATTTGTATAAATTTAGGAAAATATAATATAATCGACCGGTCGTCTTTCATGCAAACAAGCCAGAAGCCAGCGTCAGCTTACTTAAGCGCAGCTCAGGGGGTTGGCTTTCATATTATAACCAGGGATTACGACCCTTCTTCAAACATGGCCGAGTATAAAAAATACCTCGGGGAAATCGTAAAAATCTCCATGCAAAGCAGGGCCGACGTGCTGCAGTTAAGAATTAAATCACTTCCTGCATCCTCCGTTTATGAACTTGCCGTTTATGTTAAAAAAATGATTTCGGGCCCCCTTTTCTTTATTAACGACAGGCCTGATATCGCATATATTGCCGGAGCGGACGGTGTCCACCTGGGGCAGGACGATATTCCCCTTCGCGCCGCCAAAAAGGCCTTTCCGGGTTTAATTTACGGGATAAGCGCCAAAGATTTAGTCCAGGCAAAAAAGGCCCGGGAGGAAGGGGCCGATTATATAGGGGTAGGCCCTCTTTATGAAACCCTTTCAAAAAAAGATGCCGGCACCGTGATGACCCCCCCGACCCTTGAATCCATCTGTAAAAATATCGGTATCCCCGCGGTGGGAATAGGGGGAATTACCCCTTCACGGGTTAAGGAATTATCAAGAACGGGCCTCAGAGGCGTCGCGGTAATAAGCGCCGTTTCATATGCAAAAAACCCGCTCCGCACTGCCGCGGCCTTCAGGGGCGAAATAGACAAATACATGATGTCCGCAAGAAAGGGGGATATTATTTGATAGAATTCAGCCATATATACAAATCTTATGACAACAGGTATATATTGCGAGACCTCAACTTTAAGGTTAACAGGGGGGAGTTCATCTTTATAACGGGCCCTTCGGGGGCGGGGAAAACAACAACCCTTAAGCTTCTTATAGCCCTGGAAAAGCCCTCCCACGGGGCAATAAAATTCATGGACAGGGAACTCGGGTCGTTGAAACCGCGGGAAATCCCCTTTCTTCGCAGGAGGATAGGATTTGTCTTCCAGGACTTTAAACTTCTTCCAAACAGAACCGTTTTTCAGAACGTAGCCCTGGGGCTTCAGGTCTCGGGAATCTTTGGCAGCGTTATAAATAAAAATGTCACGGATATCCTCAAGGCCGTGGAATTATATATAAAAAGAGATGAATATCCCTGCAACTTATCGGGCGGAGAGCAGCAGAGGGTGGCAATCGCGAGGGCGCTTGTACTGAACCCCCAGGTCCTTCTTGCGGATGAGCCTACCGGCAACCTCGATGAAGACACGTCAAACATCGTAATCGATACCATAAAAAACTTTAACAAAAAAGGGACCACCGTATTGTTTGCAACTCACGACAGAGGCCTTTTAAACCAGGGAAGGAGCCGCATAATTGATATTACAAAGACTTGAATACGCCCTTAATTACTTCAAAATCGCCTTTTCCAACATACGTTCAAACATGTCGGAAAATCTTTTTGCTTTTTCGATAATGTCCTTTTCTTTTTTTATAATGCTCTTTCTTCTCTTGTTTTACATAAATATATATAATTACATGAGCTCTTTCCAGGAAACGAGTTCAATGATAATTTTATTTAAAAAAGGGTCTGGAAACGCGGACCTTATAAATTACATAAAGCGAATAAAAGGGGTTAAATCATTAAAATATTACGAAGGCAAGCCCGCTTTAAAATCCCTGGAGGAAAAAAATCCCGCAATCAAGAAAAAACTTGAAGATATATCCGCTGCTGCCGCCAACGCCGGCGTATCCCCGGCCGCGAGGAAAAATCAGGGTTCCATGAAGGCCTCTTCCAACCCTGGGAAAGGGCTTGCGTCCCAGGGGCCATCCCCTAACGAGGGAGAAAAGGCGGGACTCCTTAAGTCGTCACCCACGACCGAGGCTCAAATCTCGCCGGTTCTTATTATGCCCGATATGACCGGAACCAACAGCGGGATTGATTATAATAAATTTGGGTATATAAAAATAAATTTCAGGAAAAATTTTCTTAACAGGCTTTATCTTTCCGACACCTACCTTAAGTTAAAACTAAAAAAAGGGGTGGATTATGTTTATTACGATAAGATTCTACGGGATAAGGCAATAGAGTTCCTGTTTTTCGTGAGAGTGATGGGGCTTATAATTTTTGCGTTCCTATTCCTTCTCGCCACGTTCATATATTATAGCGCCATAAAATTGGTTATTTTGAAAAAACAGGATGAAATAGATATATTGAGGCTTATCGGGGCTACGAACGGTTATATAAGGGCGCCGATGTTTTTAGAAAGCCTTTTCGGCGGGGTATTATCCTTTATCGCGGCGCTCATATTCCTGTTCGCCATATTCAATGCGTTCATGTACTACCGTTTTAACGATTTTCTCGCGTATTTCCACGTAAAAATAATATTCCTTAATTACCGGGAGATATTTACGGTCTTTTCGCTGGCCGTTATATCGAGCATCGTCGGGACATTCCTTTCGTCAAAAAAATTCTTTTACAATTCAGAGGAATAACTCTTCTATCAGGGCGCAATTAAGATGCTTCCCTACCTTGCTTGAAAGCAGGTTATAATTTTTTTCTTTAAACTCCGAATACCCCCGCATATTTTTATAACCTGAATGCCCTTTTAGCATCCCGGAGATAAAATCCCTAAAAAGCTCGTTTTCGAAAAGCCCGTGCATGTATGTCCCTATTTTTTTATTATCCTCGGACAGGATGAAATCCTGATTTAATAACTCTCCGCTCGCTGAAAAAGTCTTTCCGTTGTGTATTTCATATCCCTTAATAACCCCTTTAAACCCCATAAAATCAAAATCATATCCCCGATTTGCCAGCCTTTTCTCCTTTTCCATGACGGTAAAATTATCAAAAAATCCGAAGCCGGGCGTAACGCCTTCCGCGGACTCAAGGCGGAAGGGGTCTCTTACCTCGGCCCCCATCATCTGAAACCCTCCGCATATACCCATTAAAACACCCCGGCCTTTTTTAGAAAACAGGTTAATATAATCGAAAAGTCCGGATTTCTTGAGGCTCGACAGGTCTGGAACGGTGGACTTGGTCCCGGGAATTATTATCATGTCGAATTCGTTAATATTTTCGGGAAATCCGCCGAAAAACCGGACTTCGAACCTTCCATCGAGAAAAAGGGGGTCGAATTCGTTGAAATTAGCGATGTGTTCAAGTTTCACGATGCCTATTTTTACTCCTGAACGGGGGGCTTTTTCCTCATTTCCCTCTCCAGGAGAAACAAAATTAAGGCTGTCCTCGGCTTCGATGCGGAGGTCTTTAATGAAGGGCAATATGCCTATGCAGGGGATTCCAAGCCTTGATTCAATCGATTTTATGCCGGAAGAAAGAATTGAAAAATCCCCTCTGAATTTGTTTATGATAAAACCCTTTATAAGCCTTCTCCATTTTAGGGGCAAAAGCCTAACCGTCCCGAAAAGGGAAGCGAAAGCGCCTCCCCTTTCAATATCCGCGACAAGTATTACCCGAATATCGTATTGTTCCGCGAAACCCATGTTGACAATGTCAAATTTAAAGAGGTTTATCTCCGCGGGGCTGCCGGCGCCTTCAAGGATTATAAGGTCATTTTTCCCGGAAAGCTCTTCGAAACTTTCCTTAGCCTTTCTAAGAAAAAAGTTCTTTCTCATGTTGTATGCCTTAAAATTCATATTTCCATAATACCTGCCGTTCAGTATGAGATGGATTTTTTCATCCGGGGAGGGTTTCAGTAAAATAGGATTGATTAAGGGAGTAGGCTTTTTAAAGGCGGCCTCGCATTGTATCGCCTGGGAAAGGGCTATTTCATATCCTTCTTCGGTAACGATACTGTTTAAGGACATGTTCTGGGATTTAAAGGGGGCGCAGTCGTATCCCTTTAAGGAAAAATACCGAAGGAGGCCCGCCGTCAGAACGGTTTTTCCGGAAGAACTGGATGTCCCCTGTATCATGAGAGGCTTCATCAGAAATTCCTGAATTTATTTATTCTATCCGTCCTCAGGGACTCCCCGTCTTTTCTTGCCAAATCTTCCAGGTTTCCAATAATCGAATTTTTCAGGTTAGAGGCGGCTTCCGCCTTGTTTTTGTGGGCTCCGCCAAGGGGTTCGGATATTATTTCGTCTATCACCTTAAGGCCAAAAAGGTCCCTCGCGGTAATTTTAAGGGAATTAGCGGCTTCCTCCGTTTTAGAGGTATCCTTATATAATATCGACGCGCAGCCTTCGGGAGATATAACGGAATATGTGGAATATTCCATCATAAGAACCCTGTTGCCTGCCGCGAGGGCAAGCGCTCCCCCGCTCCCGCCCTCCCCGATTATAATGGATACAACCGGAACGGAAACGTTTAAAAGAACATCTATAGTGGTTGCAATGGCCTCGGCCTGCCCTCTTTCTTCCGCCCCTATTCCAGGATACGCGCCCGGAGTATCTACAAGGGACACGATGGGTATCTTGTACCTGTCAGCCAGCTTGAAAAGCCTCTGGGCCTTTCTGTACCCTTCCGGATGGGGCATCCCGAAATTCCTGCACATTTTATCCTTTGTATTGCGCCCTTTCTGGTGGCCAATAATGAGAACTTTTTGCCTTTTGCCCGTTTCACCGTCTTTAAGAAAGCAAAAACCGCCTATGATGGATTTATCGTCCATAAAACCACGGTCCCCGTGAAGTTCGATAAAATCATCGGTAATAAGCTCGATGTAATCCATCGTGTACGGGCGAAGGGGATGCCTCGAAAGCTGGGTTATCTCCCAGTTATTGATTTTTTCGAATATATCTTTTACAAGCCTGTTCCTTTTGAGTTCGAGATTTTTTATCTCGTCCCCGACATTAGCCACATTGCTGAGGTTGAAGGTTTTAAGCTCTTCTATCCTCTGCTCGAGCTCTATTATAGGTTTTTCAAAATCCAGATACTGAAATGCCATAGTCAAATTATCATACAGAAATACGGCAGGGGCCTTGATTTAAGAGATTCTACATCTACTCCCGCACTTTGTTTCAATTCAATTTCATAGTCGCGCAATCTTAAAAACACCTTTGCCTCTCCTTTTGAACCATTTATAGCGTTTTTTAAATCCAGCAAGAGGTCGTTAAATTCCATTCCCCCTGAATCTATCCTGTCTTCCCTTATCTCTATTATACAAACTTTCTCTATATTATTTCCAGCCGCGGCCTGCGGGGGGGGCGGCGCGCCATCTTTTTTATTTGGCGCGACAGGTTGTTCATGCAGTTTAAACGTATCGACAAATTCAATCTTTTCGCCGATTATTTTTATGTTGGACTCAAGGATGTTGAAATCATCCCCTTCGCTTCTTTCGTCAGGATTGGAATCGCTTGAAAAATTAGAGAAATCCACCCTGCCGGTTAGTACCACGGGCTCGTGAGTGTCAAGCATCTGTTCGTATTTTGCAAAATATTTCGGAAAAAATACCGCGGATATATTCCACTCCCTATCGTTTAAAACAAACGATGCCATTTTTTCTCCGCCTTTCGTTTTGTGTATCTTTAGCTGGCTTATAACGCCGCATATCTCGTAAGTCTTGTCCCTGGACTTTTCCTGGTTGTTCATGCAATCCGAAAAAACGTCCTTCGCGTAGAGGCACCCTATAAGCTTTATCTTTTCTTCATAGCCGTCGAGGGGATGTCCGCTTAAGTAAAATCCAAGAGATTCCTTTTCGCAGGCGAGCAGGAACTTTTTATCGTCCGCGTACATCCCGCCGGAAACGGCGGATTCCCTCTCTAAGGACGCCTGGCCCGCCGAGTATTCCGCAAGACTATCAAAGCTGAGCTGCCCCGAATCAGCCTTTTCCCGCTCAATGTTGGCTTCTTCCATAATGCTTTCGAGATTGCCTATCATCCATTTGCGTGAAGACAGTATTTCACCAAATTCATTTTCCGTATCCAGAGCCCCGCTCTTTATAAGACTTTCTACCACTCTTTTATTCACTTTCCGGGTGTCGACCCTTGAACAGAAGTCCTTAAGCCCTTTAAACATTCCCCCTTCTTTCCTCACCTGAAGGATTGAATCTATCGCGGCCTTGCCTACGTTTTTTATGGCTCCAAGTCCTATTCTTATCTCGGGCGCATCATTAGTTTCTTTTTCGCCCCCTCCATTAATAGTAAACATCTCCATCGAATAATTAACAGAGGGCGGAAGGATCCTCACGGGGTTCATTCCGGTTTTCGCCTCTTCCATAATCTTTGAAAGTTTGTCGGTCCTGGACATTTCGCTTGAAAGAAGAGCTGCCGTAAAATGTTCCTTGTAATTGGCCTTAAGATACGCGGTAAGGTAAGCTATATAAGCATAAGCGGTGGAATGGGATTTATTGAACCCGTATTCCCCGAATTTCGCGATAAGGGAAAAAATCTTTTCGGCCTTTGCCTTTTCTATACCGTTTTTCCCGCATCCGGAAATAAACTTTTCCCTCATCTGGTTTATGAGGTCCGAATCTTTTTTCCCGACCCCTTTCCTCAGGACGTCGGCCTCCCCCATAGAGAAACCGGCAAGCTCGACCGCGATGCGCATTATCTGCTCCTGGTAAAGGATTACCCCGTATGTTTCTTTTAATATGTTCTTTAATTGCGGATGAATATAGCGGGTTTTCCCTTCTCCGTGCCTTCCTTTTATAAAATCGTCCACCATCCCGCTTCCGAGCGGTCCCGGCCTGTGAAGGGCGACAAGGGGTATCAGGTCCTCGAAAGATTCGGGCTCGAGCTTGTTCAATAAATCCTTCATGCCGGAGCTTTCAAGCTGGAAAACACCGGTCGTATCGGCAGCGGACAAAAGCTTAAAGGTTTTGGGGTCGTTGAAATCTATGTCGTAGATGTTGAAGGTTTTCTCCCCCTTGTTTTTATTGGAATCATTTATAAGGCTTATCGCGTCGTTCATAACGGTAAGGGTCTTCAGGCCAAGAAAGTCGAACTTTATAAAACCGAGCTTTTCAAGGTCCACCCCCGTATATTGGGTGGTAACAACGTCCGAGTCTTTTGAACCTTTATACAACGGCATGTAATCCATTATTGGCTTGTTGGAAATAACGACGCCCGCTGCATGCGTGCTGGCGTGCCTCGCGAGCCCCTCGAGCCTTTTCGCTATCTCTATCAATTTCTTTATTTTAGGCTGGGTGTTTATGAGGTTTTTTAGTTTGGGTTCTTCTTTTATGGCGCTCTCAAGCGATATGCCAAGCCTTTCAGGGACAAGCTTGGCTATCTTGTCGACCTCGGAATAGGGCATGTTCAACGCCCTTCCGGTATCCCTTATAACCGCTTTCGCGAGCATAGTCCCGAACGTGATTATCTGGCACACGTTTTCTTCGCCGTATTTTTTGGATACATACTTTATTACATCATCCCTGCCGTTTATGCAGAAATCGGAATCTATATCCGGCATGCTTATCCTTTCGGGGTTAAGGAACCTCTCGAACATAAGGCCGTATTTTATAGGATCTATCCCCGTAATCCTCAGGCAATAGGCGACAAGGCTTCCCACGGCGGAACCCCTACCGGGGCCAACCGGTATGCCGTGTTCTTTGGCGTAGGTAATGAAATCCGAGACTATGAGAAAATATCCCGAAAAATTCGATTTCTTGATGACGTCTATTTCCATTTCGAGCCTTTTCCTGTATATTTCAGGCTCCTTTTCGTAGGATTCCCTGTCCGACCTGGTAGGATTTTTAACGAATATCTCCTCAAAACCCTCTTTCGCCCTTTGTTCGAAAAGGGCAGGAATATCCTGACCGTCCTCGGCACTTTTACTGGAAACATACTGGGGAAAATGATGCTTGCTTTTTAAATCAAGCGAGAAATTGCATTTATTTTCGATAATTTTCGTATTGGAAATCGCCTCCGGCGGGTAGTCCCTGAAAATGTCTTCCATCTCTTCCTGGGACCTGAAATATAAATCCTTAGTCGAAAATCTCATCCTGTCTTTGTCTTCCACGGTCTTTCCCGTCTGAATGCAAAGAAGAACATCATGCGCCTCGTAATCGTCCTTTAGAAGATAGTGGCAGTCGTTCGTCGCAACGAGTGGGACGCCGAATTTCCCGGAAAGCTCCAAAAGCCCGCCATTAGCGACTTTCTGCTCTTCAAGACCCTGTATTTGCATTTCCAGGTAAAAATCTTCGCCGAAAAGGTTCCTGTAATATTTAACCGCCTCTTCGGCCTGGTCCATCCTGCCGTTTAAGATGCTCTGGGGTATCTCGCCCTTTATGCAGGCGGAAAGCGCGATAAGCCCCTCATGGTAGGCGCTAAGAAGGCTTTTGTCCGTTCTCGGTTTGTAGTAAAAACCCTTTGTATAGGAAAGGGAAACGAGCCTGGCCAGATTGCGGTATCCCTCGTCGTTTTTAGCAAGAAGAATTAAATGGTTATATGTTTTAACCTCCCTGTCTTTGATGCTCGTTTTAGCTACATACATTTCGCAGCCTATTATAGGTTTTATCCCGGTTTTAGCCGCTTTTTCATAGAATTCGACCGCGCCGAACATGTTCCCGTGGTCGGTCATGGCCACGGAGGACATGTTGAATTCCCCCGCTTTAGCGATTATGTCGTCTATTTTGATGGCGCCATCGAGAAGGCTGTAATGCGAATGAAGATGAAGATGGACGAAATTATTCAAGATTTACTCCCATTCTATCGTTGAAGGCGGTTTTGAGGTTATATCGTAAACCACCCTGTTGATTCCTTTTACCTCTGAAATTATTCTAGAGGATATAATTCTTAAAATATCATAATCAAGCTTTACAAAATCCGCGGTCATGCCGTCGGCGGAAGTAACGGCCCTCAGGGCGATTACGGACTCGTAACTCCTTTTGTCGCCCATTACTCCCACTGTTTTAACGGGTATAAGAACAGGAAAAGCCTGCCATATTTTATTGTATAGGCCGGATTTTTTAATCTCGCTCGTAACGACCCTATCGGCTTTTCTTAAAATGTTAAGCTTCTTTAAGTCTATGTCCCCTATAATCCTGATCGCGAGGCCCGGGCCCGGGAAGGGCTGCCTGTTTATTATTTCCTCAGGGATCCCGAGGTTCTTTCCGATAACCCGCACTTCATCCTTAAAAAGCTCTCTCAGCGGCTCTATAAGTTTTAATCCGAGTTTTTTAGGAAGACCCCCTACGTTATGATGGCTTTTTATGACGCTGGACGAGCCGAAAACCTTTACGGATTCAATAACATCGGGGTAAAGCGTTCCCTGGACAAGGAACGCGGCGTCTTTTATCTTTTTAGCCTCGGATTCAAAAACCTCGATAAAAATCCTTCCTATTATCTTCCTTTTTTTCTCGGGATCTTCCACGCCCTTTAATGCCTTTAAAAAAATGGAAGAGGCATTGACCGCCCTTACGTTTAATTTCAGGTTTTCGCGATAAAATTTCATAACGGTCGCCTTTTCGTTTTCCCTCAAAAGGCCGTTATCGACGAAAATGCATTTCAAGCGGGGGCCAATGGCTCTGTTCGCGATAACGGCCGCGACCGTGGAATCCACGCCTCCGGAAAGGGCGCAGATAGCCTTTTTCCCATGGGTTACCCCCCGTATTTCAAGGGTCTTTTCAACCGCGAAATCTTTTAGTTCCCATTTTTTTTTCAGGGAGGCTATTTCAAACAGAAAATTTTTGAGTATCGTTTTTCCGCATTCCGTGTGCGCGACCTCGGGATGGAACTGAAGGCCGTAAAGCATCCTTTTGGGGTTTTCGAAGGCAGAAACCGCGCAGCTTGAAGTTGAGCCGGTTACGACGAAGCCTTGAGGGGCGTTGACTATCGTATCCCCGTGACTCATCCAGACGAGGCTTTTCCTGCCGCATCCCTTTAAAAGCCGGCTTTCTTTTATTATTTCCAGCTCGGAATGCCCGTATTCCCTGTTATTTGACGGCTCAACCCTGCCCGAGAGGGAATAGGCCATGAACTGCATGCCATAGCAAATTCCGAGGAAAGGCACTTTAATATCGAATATCTCCTTCGAGACCAGGGGCGCCCCCTTATCGTAAACCGAGGAAGGCCCTCCGGAAAGTATAATCGCGCCGGGATTAAAATCTTCTATTTTTTTCAGGGGCGTCTTATACGGATATATTTCGCAATATATTTTGTTTTCCCTGATTTTCCGCGCGATAAGCTGGGTATATTGCGAACCAAAATCCAGGATCAAAACCCTTGAGGACATCTCTTCTATTTTTTCATGGAACGGCTCTTTGTTCATTTATCAATCCTGATCGAGACGGTAATTGGGGGCCTCACGGGTGATTATTACGTCATGCACATGACTTTCCTTGAGCCCCGAAGAGGTAATTCTTATAAATCTTGTTTTGGTCCTGAGCTCATCGATCGAGTGTACGCCGCAGTAGCCCATGCCCGCCCTTAAGCCGCCGATAAGCTGGTTGACCGTGCCCGAAAGGGTCCCGCGGTATGGAACCCTGCCTTCTATGCCTTCGGGAACGAACTTGGTTTCATCTTTTACATGCGCCTGAAAATACCGGTCCTTCGAGCCGCTGACCATCGCTCCCAGAGAGCCCATTCCACGGTAAACCTTGTATGTTCTTCCCTGGAAAATAATCATTTCACCCGGGCTTTCCTCGGTTCCGGCGAAGAGATTTCCTATCATGACGCTGTTGGCGCCGGCCGCTATCGCCTTCGCGATATCTCCCGAAAACTTTACCCCGCCGTCCGATATCACGGGAACACCGAATTTTTCGTAAACCTCCGCGCATTCGATTATCGCGGAAAGCTGGGGAACGCCGACGCCGGCAACGACGCGGGTGGTACAGATGGAGCCCGGCCCGATTCCGACCTTTACGGCGTCAACGCCTGCTTTAGCCAAAGCTAAAGCGGCCTCTTTAGTCGCGATGTTGCCCGCTATTATGTCGAGACTGTAATTTTTTTTAAGGTATTTCAACATATCTATAACACCCTTCGAGTAACCGTGGGCGGTGTCTATGACTATCGCGTCCACCTCCATTTTGGTCAGCGAAGAAACTCTTTCCTCGGTATCCCTTGAAATGCCGACCGCCGCGGCCACCCTGAGCCTTCCCATGGAATCCTTGCAAGAATTAGGGTATTTCTTGATTTTTTCTATATCCTTTATGGTTATGAGCCCCTTAAGGTTATATTTTGAATCCACGACAAGAAGCTTTTCTATCTTTTTTTCATGAAGCGTTTTCTTTGCCTCTTCGAGCGTTGTACCCACGGGAACGGTAACAAGGTTCTTCTTGGTCATGACATCTTCGACCTTTTCCTCCATGTTTACCGAGAACCTTAAATCCCTGTTTGTAAGTATGCCTACAAGCTTTTCCCCTTTGACAACCGGGACCCCGGATATCATGTATTTTTTCATAAGCCCCAGCGCTTCGGATATTTTATCCCCTGGTTTTACGGTTACGGGATTTGTTATCATTCCGCTTTCGGACTTTTTAACCTTGTCTACCTCGATGCCCTGTTCCTCGATGGAAAGATTTTTATGGATTACTCCTATCCCTCCTTCGCGGGCAAGGGAAATCGCGGTTTTGGCCTCCGTAACCGTGTCCATAGCCGCGCTTACTAAAGGAATATTAAGGTCTATGTTTCTTGAAAAGCGCGCCTTAAGCTTGACATCTTTCGGCAAGATGTCGGAATAATCCGGAACTATAAGGACATCGTCGAAACTCAACGCCTCTTTTATAACTTCTTTCATTTTCTTTTCCCTCTTAATATAATTTATCTTAGTTTATTTTTATGGATTATTTGAGATTTTCAACCCGCATTTCTATCAGGCCTTCCAGGAGGCCGCATTCCGAAACCGTAAACCTGTCCGCTTCAAAAAAATCAAGACCTTTATACATTATCGCGGCGCCGGCAAGCACCAGGTCCTCCCTCCCATGTTCAACCCCCGGGATTCCAAGCCTTTCCTCTGAGGTTTTTTCTATAAATTTTTTATAAATCTTTTTAATTTTTTCTTTTTTAAGGGTATACCCGTGAACCCTCAGCCTGTCGTAGTCCTTAAGTCCCAGGTCAACCATCGCGAGAGTGGTAGCAGTTCCGGCGGTACCTATTGTATCCAAGGGTTCGAAAATGTAACCGGTTTTCAATATCTTTATTTTAAGGGATGAAAGCATTGAGTCAATCTCTTTTTCCATAAGGGATAAATCATGTTTTGAAACGGGGTCCGATTTAATAAATTTTTCCGTAAGGTGAACGACCCCCAGGTTAAGGCTGTACCTCCATAAGGCCTTTCCGTTTCTGAAACAGGAATATTCGGTTGAGCCCCCTCCAATATCGACCGCGTAAAAATTTTTCAGGTCGTCGAAACAGGAAGAGATGCCTCTTAATGTAATATCGGCCTCTTTTTCCCCGCCTATTATATTTATTTTTATCCCGAAATCTTTATGTATTTCCTTAAGTATTTCCGGGGAGTTAGGCGCGTCCCTTAAAACGCTGGTACCCGTAACGACAATATCCTTCCTTTTTATCCCGTAGGAGGAAATCTTTTCCATGTAATATCCCAGGGCGTTTCTAAGCCTCTCTATGGAGGCTCCGGTAATGACCCCTTCCCTTGAAAAGTTTTCTCCCAGCCTTATTATTTTCATATCCACATATTCGGGAGTAAGGACATTTTTCTTTGAATCAGAAACTAAGCACCTTATAGTATTTGTACCGATGTCTATCGAACTGAACACTTTTACCTGTAATTTTTAACGTATTTAATGTAATTTGAGGCGGAATCCCTGATAGATGTTATTTCTACGGCGGACAGGCTTTTCTTTACGACCGCGGGGACGCCCGCGACAAGGGAACCCTCCGGAACGACTTCTTTCTCCCTTACCACCGCACCGGCCGCGATTACGCAATTATTTCCTATATTCGCTCCCGTAAGAACAATCGCGCCGATGCCGATCAGGCAGTTATCCCCAATCCGGCACCCGTGCAGATTAACGTTATGACCTATCGTAACTCCGTTTCCTATTACAAGGGGGCCTGTATCGTGAAGCACGTGAAGAACGCTGTTATCCTGGATATTGGTATTTTTACCTATCCTTATATAATTGACATCGCCCCTTATTACGGACCCGAACCAGACGCTTGAATTCGCTCCTATCTCGACGTCTCCGATAACCACGACATTTTCGCAAAGGAAAACCGATTCGTCTATCCGGGGGTAAACTCCCATATACGGAGCTATTATCATAATTATTTTCTCCTTGTTCTAAATTTTATATTATATAACACTTAAGGAACTCATGCACCTGCCTTTTCGCTTCTATCACGTCATCTATGGTTCTTAAGACGAAAGGGGTATGTTTTTCCATGATTTTTTCGACGCTTTTCGCTACATCGGTAAAAGCTATCCC
>JAKAPT010000001.1:0-21988 GCA_021806885.1 bacterium
GAAAGGCCCCCTTAAAGCGGGGAGAGGTAAATAATCCCTGACGAAGGATAAAGACATACGCCTTGCCTTTTAAGGTTAAACAGGACGGGCGGTACGGTTTAGAGCGCTAATTATTTATTTATTAAAACAACTATATTGAATTAATATTATATTTAAAGATATACGTCAAATTATTTTTTGGGGGGTGTCATAAACTGGAATGAATTAAGAAAAAACTTAAACAATAAAGGACCAGAGTTAAAAAATAAACCGGTGTTTTGCGCGTTCCTTTCGGAGAACCCGCTGGAGCCGGGTCTTAAGGGTTTGTTTTCGATCTTTGTGGAAAAACCGCAGAATGGGACAGGTTCGGGGGTATGTTTTTTAAGCTTCACAGGGTTATAATGGTCGGGCAGAATCATAATAGTAAAATCCTTAAATCTTTTTAATCCCTCAAGGATTCCACCCACGATAAATTTGTCGAAATCCTCAATGGCTTTTATTTTTTTATCTACTATTCCCTCGTGAGATGCTTCGTCCGGGGCTTCGACGTGAATATACAAAAAATCCCCGGATTTCAAAGACTCGAGACCCGATTCAACTTTTCCCGTATAATTGGTGTCTAAATAGCCCGTTGCTCCCGGCACGTTTATGACATTGAGACCGGCATATTTTCCAATCCCCTTTACAAGATCCACCGCGGAAATAACAGACCCTGTAATTCCGTAAAGCTCGTTCATTGTCGGCATAGACGACTTGTGTCCCTGCCCCCAGAGCCAGATGGCGTTTGCGGGGAGCCTCCCTTTAGCAACCCTCTCAAGGTTTACCTTATGGTCTTTAAGGATGGGCTCCGCCTTTTCCATGATATCCAATACCTCTTTCGATCCATTTCCCTGGGGAAGAAACTCATTTATTTCCTTATCGGGTATGTCATGGGGCGGGGTCGTTTTTAAACATTCAATATTGAGTCCCCTGGCCACCATCAGATGCCTGTAGCTGACCCCCGGATAAAAGCTGAATCTTTCGGTGCCTAACTTCCCCTGGATGGATTCGATTATCCTGGCCGCACCCTCGGTATCTATATGGCCGCCTGAATAATCGTGCATTATTTTTTTTCCATCCTTCTCGAGAATATTGACAAGATTAAGCCTGAAGGCAACGTCCTGGGGGAAAAGGTCTATTCCCATATTTGCCGCTTCAAGCGGAGACCTGCCGGTATAATATTTCAAAGGGTCGTATCCCAGAATAGACATAGAACCTATATCGCTTCCGGGAAGGCAGCCGTCGGGTATGGTTTTGACCAATCCGGTGACGCCCTTTTCCGCGAGACTATCCATGTTTGGGATCCAGGCCTGCTCCATCGGGGTTTTGCCGCTGAGCTCCTCTACGGGAAGATCCGCCATGCCGTCGGGACACAAAATAATATATTTATGGTTTTCCATATTTTAAAAGTCCCCCTTTTAATTAAAACCCATAACTTTAAGAACCGACTTTTTATCGCAGGGAACGACAACGGGCTCTTTTGATATTTTTATGGCGTTATTAGGGTCTTTTAATCCATGGCCTGTAAGCGTCAGCACGCACACATCGCCGTTATTGAAATAATTTCTGCCGTTCAGTTTTATAAGTCCCGCAAGTGTTATTGCCGAAGCGGGCTCGCAAAATATTCCTTCCTCCTGAGCGAGCATCGAATATGCCTTAAGTATATCATCGTCGCTGATGGCTTCGATTACTCCTCCGGACTCATCCCTCGCGAGGACAGCCTTTTTCCAGCTCGCGGGGTTTCCTATCCTTATGGCGGTAGCAACCGTATGAGGTTCTTTAACTACATGCCCCAGGACGATTGGCGCGGCACCCTCAGCCTGAAATCCCAGCATTTTCGGCAGGCTCCCGATATTTCCGGCGTCTTTATATTCCCTGTAACCCTTCCAGTAAGCGGAAATATTTCCCGCGTTACCAACCGGAAGGATGTGGCACGCAGGCGCAAAACCCAGTTCATCTACTACTTCAAAACTCGCGGTCTTCTGCCCCTCCACCCTGTATGGATTAACTGAGTTAACAAGGGTAATTTCATATTCGCCGGTAATTTCCCGGGTAAGTGAAAGGGCCTCATCGAAATTTCCTTTAATCTGGATAACGGTAGCCCCGTGTACAAGGGCCTGTGAAAGTTTTCCGGAGGCGATTTTGCCTTCTGGGATAAGGACAAAGGATTTAATCCCGGCCCTTGCCGCGTAGGCTGAAGCAGAAGCGGATGTATTGCCTGTCGAAGCGCATATTATAGCTTTCGAACCGTCCGAAACGGCTTTTGAGACTGCTACCGTCATTCCCCTGTCTTTAAATGAGCCTGTAGGATTCAATCCCTCATATTTAAAATATATTTCTATATGGGGGTTTATTTTTTTTCCTATATTTCTTGATTTTATCAGGGGCGTATTCCCTTCGAGTATCGTAATAATATTCTTTTCATCGAATTCGGGTAAAAAATCGCTGTATCTTTTAATTACCCCTCCGTAATTTATTGCTGTCAAAATGGGACCCCTCTTTTCTAATTAATTTGACTTTTTCCAGTTACGTAAAAGCTATACGCTTTTGCGTGAGCTCGGTTTCTAGTTTATCCTGTCTTCTATTCTTAAAACCACTGTTTTTGCCGAAATGACATCGAGCTTGTCGCACAAAACTACGCTATTATATAATTCTTCCTCATTTGCCTCATGAGTGGTAATAACTATAGGCACCGATCCCTCGACCTTTCTTCCTTTTTGTATCATGGAAGCGATGCTTATTGAATTGTCCCCTAAAATGGTCGATATTCTTGCAAGCACCCCCGGCCTGTCCACGGCAGAGAACCTCAAATAATATCTTGAGATAATGTCTTTTTTGTTTTTTATCTTTAATTTATTATGATTTTTTGGTATCACAAAGTCGTAGTGCTTGTCGTTATTAATTATTTTTCCGACTATTTCCATTAAATCGCCCATTACCGCGCTTGCCGTAGAATTGCCTCCCGCTCCGTAGCCGGTTAGGCTTAATGGCCCCGCATGCTTCGCGTTAAGGAAAAAACCGTTAAAAACCCCGTCCACATTGGCAAGGAGAAACGAGGAGGGTATAAGGGTCGGATGGACCCTGATCTCAATCCCCGAATCCTCATTTTTGAGTATTCCAAGCAGCTTTATTTTGTAGCCCAGTTCCTTCGCAAAGCTTATGTCCAGGGAACTTATTTCCTCTATGCCTTCTATTATTACATCGCTTAAAGAAAGATGCGTGGAGAACGCGAGCCTTCCAAGGATTACAAGCTTATGGGCGCTGTCCGTGCCATTCACGTCCAGAGATGGGTCTGCCTCCGCGTAACCCTTTTGCTGGGCAAGGGAAAGCACGTCTTTAAACTTACCGCCTTCGTTGGTCATCCGTGAAAGTATGAAGTTTGAAGTCCCGTTGATAATGGAATAAACGGATTTTATTGAGTCCCCGGCAAGTCCGTTTTTTATGGTCCTTATAACGGGAATTCCGCCTCCTACCGACGCCTCAAATCCGATATGTGAATTGTTCTTCAAGGCGGTCTGGAAAATATCTTCACCACGCTCGGCAAGGAGCGCTTTGTTTGCCGTTATAACGCTTTTCCCATTTTGGAGGGCCCCGGTAACATATTCATAAGCCGGATTAACCCCTCCCATAAGTTCGATTACTATACTGATATCTTTATCCGAGAGTATCTCGTGGACATTTTTAGCGAGAATTTTTTTTATGTTTTCCGTGACGGGATGGGAAGTCCCGCGGGTATATATCTTTTTGATATTTACCGATTTTGAAAAAATGGAATCTATCCATTGTTTTCTTTCATGGAATATATTATAAAAACTGGAAGCCACGGTGCCGAATCCGAGGATGCCGACATTTAATTCGTTTTTAACCATTCTTAAGCCCCGTAAGTCGTTTAGATATAAAAGTTATATGGCCTTGTGGAGGTATTCCTCCCCGTTTATAAAATGCTTTACTCCTTTAGATGCCTGCCTTATCCTCATCTCATTTTCCACCAAGGCAAAACGCACGTAATCATCACCGTAGTTTCCGAACCCTATGCCGGGGGAGGCCGCAACCTTTGCTTTTTCGAGAAGCAGCTTGGAAAATTCGAGGGATTTTATTCCCGCTTCCAGGAAGCGATCGGGAATTTTTGCCCACACAAACATAGTAGCCTTCGGCTTTTCAATATTCCATCCCGCGTATTTAAAACTTTCCACCAGGACGTCCCTTCTTTTCCTGTAATGCTCCACCATTTCATTTATGGCATGATGCTGCGATTCTTCATTTAAAGCGATAATGGATGCAATCTGTATCGCCTGGAACATCCCGTAATCAAGATAGCTTTTTATCCTTGAAAGGGCGTTTATAAGCACCTTGTTTCCGACTGCAAATCCTACCCTGAAGCCGGCCATGCTATAGCTTTTAGACATTGAAAAAAACTCTATCCCGACATCTTTCGCGCCTTTGGCCTCTAAAAAACTTGGAGCCTTGTAGCCGTCAAACGTCAAATCCGCGTAGGCGTTGTCATGAATCACGTATATTCCGTTATCCCTCGCGAAATCCACTAGCTTTTCGAAAAAATCCAATTCAACCGTTATCGTGGTCGGATTATGGGGGAAACTTAGCATGATAACCTTTGGTTTAGGCCATGTGTCCTTCAGGGCCGACACAAGATTTTCGAAAAAATCCACGTCGGGAAGAAGAGGTATGCTTCTTACATCTCCTCCGGCTATAATAACGCTGTATGTATGAATGGGATAAGTCGGGTTCGGAACAAAAGCCACGTCCCCCTTATTTATAATTGCAAGCATTAAATGGCTCAGGCCTTCTTTTATTCCCATGGTAACAATCGCTTCGCTGTCAGGGTCAAGATCTACGTCATAATTTCGCTTATACATGTTGACTATGGCAAGCCTCAGCTTATAAATGCCTCTTGAAACGGAATACCGGTGATTACGCGGATTTCTTGAGGCCTCAACGAGTTTTTCTATGATATACCCGGGAGTGGGAGAATCGGGGTTACCCATTCCCAAATCAATGATGTCCTCCCCTTTTTTCCTCGCCTCCATCTTAATCTTGTTTACTTCCGCAAATACATAGGGAGGAAGGCGTTTAATCGTTTCAAAATCTTCGTTCATAAAAAATACCGGTAATCATTTTTGTTTTAATAATTATAACATTATATGGAGGCGCGCTTAAAGAACTTTTCCGCTCCAAACGAACTTCTTACGAGGGGCGCGGAAAAGACATGCCTGATCCCTTTATCTTTCGCGTATTTTTTAAATTCTATAAATTTTTCGAGGGAAACATATCTTTTAACCTCCAGATTCTTAAGGGAAGGCATTAAATATTGGCCTATCGTAATAAAATCAATCCCTGCTTCGGAAATATCGTCTATTGTTTTCAATACCTCCCCGTCCGTCTCTCCAAGGCCGACCATGAAACCCGACTTTGTAGCTATATCGGGCCTTTCTTCCTTCAGGTTTTTTAGCAGGTCGATAGAGCGTAAATAATCTGCCCCCGGTCGAACCGATGGATAGAGCCTCCTTACGGTCTCCATGTTGTGTCCAAATATGTCCACCCCGCTGTCGGCAACGGTTAGAACAGATTTTTCACTTCCGTTAAAATCAGATGTAAGAACCTCGATTGTCTTGCAGTTTGTCTCTTTTTTGATTGCCCTGACTGTTTCCGAGACTATACGCGCCCCTCCGTCTTCGAGGTCGTCCCTTGTAACCATGGTTATGACCGCGTGTTTAAGATCAAGTTCCCTGACGGCGGAGGCAATTTTTGCGGGTTCATTCTCATCGTTAAAAAAGCCATGCCCTTCTTCGTATGACTCGATATTGCAAAACGGGCAATTACGCGTACATTTTGCGCCCAGCAACAAAAAAGTCGCGGTTCTATTTGAAAAGCAAAGGTTTAAATTGGGACATCTTGAAGAGGAACAGACGGTATTTAATCCTTTATCCCTAATAATCCTTGAAGTGTCAAAAATATCTTTCCTGGCCTTAATTTTTAAAATCTCGTTTTTAAGCTGTGGGGAGATTCTTTTATTCAAGCTATAAATGTGATATAAATATTGATTATTTTTATGAAATTAATATTCTTTTGTATAATTAGTCGGTTATATCATAATGTTTTACTAAATTTCAACAAATTTAATCCATTAAAAGCGGGAATTATTAAGTGAATAATAAAAAATCGTTTGATGGCTATTTTATGCGGGAAGCGATAAAAGAGGCCCGAAAGGCCTTGAAAAAGGATGAGGTTCCGGTCGGCGCGGTAATTATTAAAAATGGAAGCGTCATAGCGAGAGCCCATAATTCCGTCGAAAAGAATATGTCAAGCCTGATGCATGCCGAAATAAAAGCTATAAAAATAGCGCAAAAAAAAACAAAAAACTGGAGGCTTACCGGCTGCGAGCTTTACGTTACGCTCGAACCATGCCTGATGTGCTCCGGGGCGATAATCCTCTCGAGAATTAGCAGGCTTGTATATGGGGCAAGGGATCCTAAGGCAGGGGCGGTTGAATCTTTATATAAAACCCTTTCGAATAAAAGGCTTAATCACAGGGTTGAAATAACCGGGGGTATTCTCGAAAAGGAATCTTCTTCGCTTCTAAAAACCTTTTTCAGGGAAAGAAGAAAAGGGCTTAAACCCCGGTTAAATCCTTGAAAATCCGATAATTACCATTATTATCATTACCACGATATATATCCTCAGAAACCAGAACGCCCATTTTATCCACCCCTTAATTTGGGCCCTCTCAAGAGGTATCTTGTTATAGTCTAAAAGCCCCTCCTCCTGGACAAAATTTTCCCAGTCCTCGTCTAAATTTACTTTTTTTATCAATTTATCTTCTTTCATTATTTAAACCTCCTATTTTTTGATCAGCCGAAAATATGCGGGAAAATAACGGTAAGCCCGTATAACCCGTTCATGATTATAAGAAAGCCGATAATGGCAAAAGAGGTTATGTTCTGCCATGGCCTATTAACGTGATTACCCATTATCTCTCTGTCGTTTAAAAGCATGAGTAAAAACAACATCGCGGCAGGCATGAAAATGGATGCCAGAACTTGGACGGTTAAATTTAAAAACCCCAGCGGAACATGGGGAATGAGCACGACCAATCCGGCCACCACAATACTAAGAAGGCCCGGAAGATAAAAATGCATCCCCTTTAACGGGGGAAGGTTTATGCTCTTTGGCCATCCAAATGCTTCCCCCATAGCCCAGGAAGTGCTTGCCGAAATCGCGATCGCCGCCACGAGTCCCGCCTCCACAAGGCCAAGGGCAAAGAGTTTCATGGCAAAACCACCCATTTTTGCCGATATTACCGAAAGAATATTCTGAATATCGATTGTCGTCCCGAGATGCCCTCTATAGACGGTAAAACCTGCAATCATAACTATTGCTATGGCTACCACTACCATAAAGAATGAACCCAGGAAAGTGTCAACCTGGCCGTCCCTTATATCTTTAACCGTAAGTCCCTTGTCGACAACCGAAGACTGCTGGAAGAAGAGCATCCATGGCGCGATGGTCGTTCCCAGGTTAGCGAGGACCACATAAATAAAAAGGGACGAAACCCCCCCGGGTATATGCCACGTCGCGAAACTGCGGGCTACGACCCCCCAGTGAAGCCTTGGAACGAAGAAAACAAGCGGGATGAATACCAGGTTAAATACCGCGATACTCAGGCTTATCCATTCCCAGTAAGAATACCTTGTGAACAGCTGAATGGAGGTTATAACGATAATGGCGGCAACCGAGGAAATAATCGGGGAAACCCCGAATATTTCCATTCCGATGGTAATGCCTATGAACTCGGTTATAAGGGTTAAAATATTTGCCACTACAAGGTCTATAAGGCTGAAAAAGCCCCAGAACCTGCCGTATCTTTTCCATATCATTTCAGCGTGCCCCCTGTGGGTTACCGCGCCGAGCCTTACAGTCATCTCCTGGACAATAAAGGCTACCGGAAGCATGAGTATCATGAACGGGATAAAAAAACCTATGCCGAAAATAGACCCGGTCTGGGCGTAAGTGATAACCCCTCCGGCGTCATTATCGGCAATCATTACGAGTATTCCGGGGCCTATAAGGGCAACAAGAAGGCACAGGCGGGAGAAATACCCATATTTCTGCCTCATCAGGTGAATCTTAAGCCTGTCCACGGCCCTGAGTTTTATATCTACCGGAAGACCGTCAAGCTTTTCTTTATATTCTTCCATTTTTTACCTCCGCATTTAATTTATTGCGATTAAAAACGAGTATGGCAATAAAATTAAAACAGGCGCAAAAATATAAGGCCGCGGGATAATTACATAGAAAATTAGTTAACGAACACGTTTATCCCGGAGGATAAAAAGAAAATTGCAAATTTATTATAGCTGGACTTTTAATATTTTTTATCTTTTTAAATCCCTTTTTTTGGTTAAGCCGACTTAAAAAGGCAGAAACATTAAAAGCTAAGTGGAGTGACTATTATGAGGAGTCTTATAGCGAAAAATCAGGATTCCGGATCCTGCCTTTAAAAGCGGGCAAAACCTCCCGCCCTTATTTTAAAACGCCGGTGATAACTACTACTGTCGGGCTCACTTCGCATAAATTCCCTCCAAAAAGGTTAGGTTATTTTTGAAACTCTATTAGTGAAAACAGTATGCTATTTTAGAAAAATTATGTCAAGGGGAAAAAATTATATACGGTAGATGGGTACGAACATACTTACCAGTTTGCAAAGATCATTAATAACAACGAAGGGGGTAGTGTCCCACAGGCACGATGATGAGTTTTTTCTTATCATACATGCTATTAAAAATAAAAAAGGCGGGGAATGTAAACCCGCCTTTAAATATTTATATTTACTTACCTAATCCAGATTTAGATTAATGCCATAAAATTAAAACTATCGGGATTATTAATATGGTAAAGATATTCACGACCTTAATCATGGGGTTTATTGCGGGCCCGGCGGTATCTTTCGAAGGATCCCCGACGGTGTCGCCCGTAACGGCGGCCTTATGGGCATCGCTTCCTTTTCCGCCGAATAAACCGGTTTCTATCAGCTTTTTCGCGTTATCCCATGCGGCTCCGCCGCTCGTCATGGATATGGCCACAAACAGCCCGGAAATAATGGTTCCGAGAAGAATTCCTCCTAAAACCTTGGGTCCAAGCGTCAGCCCGAAAACTATGGGCCCTGCAATGGGAATAAAGGCCGGCAGGATCATCTGCCTTAAGGAAGATTTAGTTACTATGTCGACGCAGCTTCCGTACTCGGGCTTTGCGGTTCCTTCCATAATCCCCGGTATTTCTTTAAACTGCCTTCTGACCTCGTCGACGATATGACCCGCCGCTTTTCCAACGGCTTTCATGGCAAGGGACGCGAAGAGGTAAGGGAGCATCGCTCCAAGGAATAATCCTATCAAAACCCTGGGATCGCTGATGGAGAATGAAATATCCGGAATCTTGGCGATAATAAGATTTCTGTATTCCCCGAAAAGAACAATCGCCGCGAGTGCGGCAGAGCCAATCGCGTAGCCCTTGGTAACGGCTTTCGTGGTGTTGCCGACTGCGTCCAGCGCGTCGGTTGTTTCCCTAACATCCGCGGGAAGCTCGCTCATCTCGGCGATACCGCCAGCATTATCGGTGATAGGGCCGAATGAATCGACGGCTATAATAATGCCTGCCATGGAAAGCATGCTGGAAGCCGCTATGGCTACGCCGTAAAAACCGGCAAGAATATAAGAAATCAATATTGAAAACGAAATGGCTATAACCGGAAGCGCGGTAGAAATCTGCCCCACCGCAAGACCCGCGATAATATTAGTCGCGTGACCGGTTGTCGAGGCCTGGGCTATCGATTTAACCGGCGAAAACGACGTCGAAGTGAAATAATCGGTTATAACTATAATAAGCCCGGTAAGAACAAGTCCTACCAGGGCGGAATAGAAATAATTCAAAGCGGGATAGCCGCCCACGCCGTTCATGAACCACATGGTGAAAAAATAATAAGCCACGGCGGAAATAACTCCTGTAACGAACATGCCCTTGTACAGGCCCTGCATTATCTTTTCTTTTGTGGGAGCGCTTACGAAAAATACACCTATTATGGAGGTAAAAACGGAAATCCCTCCGAGGAGGAGCGGATAAGTTATAGCCCTAATCATCTCAGCGTGCCCGTATCCGGAAATGCTGAAAATGGAAAATGCCAGAAGCATCGACGCGATTATGGTAACGGCAAAGGTTTCAAAAACGTCTGCCGCCATCCCGGCGCAGTCGCCGACATTGTCTCCAACCTGGTCGGCAATAACCGCCGGGTTTCTGGGGTCGTCTTCAGGTATTCCGGCCTCAACCTTGCCGACGAGGTCGGCCCCGACATCCGCCGCCTTTGTGTAGATACCTCCCCCAAGCCTGGCAAACACGCTTATAAGGCTGCATCCAAACGCAAATCCTATAAGTGAATCTATGACGTTTGAGATGTGCCCTGTTATTCCATAAACAACTAAAGAAAAGATCGAAATACCCAGAACTCCCAGCCCGAGCACCATAAGCCCTGTAACGGAACCGCCTTTAAAGGCAAATTTAAGGGCAGCCTTCACGCCTTTATGGGCAATCTGCGCGGTCCTGATGTTTGCCCTTACGGCATTGAACATGCCAAGATAGCCGGCAAGGGCTGAAAGAATAGCACCGAGGGCAAAACCTGATGCCGTGATTATTCCGAACTGGCTTATCCATGCCCCGCCTACCCAGATCAGAACAAAAATGACTACTCCAACGATAAAAACGGTCTTGTACTGCCTGTTTAAAAAGGCGGTCGCACCCTCCTGGATCGCCTGGGCTATCGCCTTCATTCTTTCGGAGCCTTCATCGTGATTCAGCGCCCAAACCGTAACGGCTATACTGTAAACGACCGCGACGATCCCGGCAATAATACCGAAAATCATACTGCCATAAAAAACAGTCATACCAAACCCCCCGGAATTAATAAAGTTAATTTATTTTATTTAACTCAATATAGCGTTTCTTTACTTTTCGGACGGCACAGTCTCAGGTTGCGCGGCGATGCTGCCGGCTGTTTGCAATTTTTTCGCTTTCTCTTTTAAATTGGCAAAATATATTGCAACAGGCCTGTAAGCCAGATGAGACCATTTCGAGAAAGGCACCTCGATTACAAGCATTGGGAATAATATTAATAGATGGATCAAATATATATAGAAAATAACGGGGACCGAATATTTATATACTATGGCGGCCCTGAGCATCACTCCCGTAACGCCGGTTAAGAAAAGAAGCGCCACGAACATCCAGTCGGTATGATGGGAGAACTTGCTTCTTTCTATCTTTTTCGTAAATCTTTTTATGATAAAATACGCCGTTCCGAAAACCAGTCCTATGCTGGCAAAATAGTCAAAAAGCACCACGTGCAGGAGGGGAAGGCTGCTTTCATCCTGAAACCAGTCAAGGAAGAATACGATAGCCACAAAAAGAGAGACATAGCTTATCATTAAAAACAAATGGGTCAGCCAGAAATTATACTTGCCCTCTTTAAGCTTTGTAAGAAATGACCTGTTATCGTCGTCGCATTTCGCGTACCTGTATTGGGTAAAGAAATTGAATAATAGCGACCAGCCCTCGGTAATATAGAGTTTTAGCGGCACTTTGACGCTCTTATCGTCCAGGACGGTTTTTTTGAACATATTAAATATAAATGACGTTAAGACAACCCCAAGGAAAACGGTGAGGGGCCAGTCAAAAAAATAATCTATCTTATCCGGAGAAACGGCCTGGTTTAAGGTAGCTCCGTGGGGAGTTAATCCAAAAAGGACAACCCACTCGACAAATATCAAAATAGCTACCGCAAGAAGGGCAATAAGCTCCCCGAACTTTGACTTATATAACAACCTGGAAATGCCGGTAAAGTCGTAAGCGCTGATAAGGAAACGGCGGAGCGACATCATCAGTTCGCCGGGTTCGGCTTTCCTTGGGCAATTTTTTGAACACTCGCCGCAGTAATAACACAGCCAGGGGTTGAGGTCCGCCGCAAGCTTGTCTTTAAGCCCCCAGCCGGCCATCAGCATTTCTTTCCTCGGAAACGGTCTGTCCTCGGTTGAGAGCGGACAAACGGATGAACATGTACCGCACTGGAAGCATTTTTTAAGGTTGCTGTCCCCTATGTGCCTTATATACTTTATTAAATCGTTGTCAGTTTTGATAACATTATTATTTTCCAATTTCTTGCCTCCTTTTTAGTGACGCGAAAGCAAATCAAAAACCCTTGTACGGATTTGGTCCGAGGGATTTTATTGTTTCCACGAAATCATCTAATATCTGGGGAAGTTTCGGGTAATCCGAATACTCAAATTGAACCTGCCTTACCCTTTCAGCCTCGAGAACGAGCCTCGTCAACGTTTCTTTAAGGTTTCCCATCCTGTATGAAGCAAGCTCCGAACCTTTCGTGAAGTGGCATTGATAATCATCGCCGTATTTGCACCCCAGAAGGAGAATGCCGTCTATGCCTTTTGAAAGGGCGTCGGCATACCAAACGTTGTTGATGGAGCCCAGGCACCTTACGGGAATAACCCTGACGTTCGAAGAAATGTTTATCTTGTTAATCCCGGCGATATCAAGGGCCGGATAGGCGTCGTTTTCGCACGCGAAAACGAGAATCCTCAAATTTTCGTCCGTGGCGTCCTCGGGAACATAAATGCTCTTTATCATGGAGCCGATAATGTCCGGAGAATAATTTTTAAAAGAAATAATCCTGACCGGGCAGGCCCCCATGCAAACACCGCATCTTCTGCACCTTTCCGGGTTTGGCTTAGGCGTACCTTTTTCGTCCTCGTCTATCGCGCCAAACGGGCATTCCTCCGTGCACCTCTTGCACTGCGTGCATCTTGGCAGGTCGAAGAAGGGATAGGTCATATCGTTTGAACGGGGATGCACTGCCCTTCCTTTGGAGGTCTGTTCGATGCACTGTATCGACTTCAGCGTCGCGCCCCTGGCATCATCCACCGAGAACACTGTATCCATGGGCATTCTAACCGAACCTGCGGGATAAATACCCGTTCTTCTCGATTCGTAAGGGAAGCAGATAAAATTTGAATCGGGGAAGCCGTAAGTCAGGTCGGGCATTTCCTTTCCCTGCCTGTATGAAAGGTTTAATAATCCGCTTTTATTTACCTGCGGAGTACCCGTCGGAATAGATGGAGGGCATGTCGTTCCCACCGGAACAGCAGCCGGTCCGGATGAGGAATTAGCGGTATCAACCTGTAAAGTCACGGAAAGATTGTCCTGAACTTCACCCGAGTTCGGAACCATTCCGGTAGCAAGGACAGCCATATCAACATTCAGATTAATATCTTCGGAAAAAAGGGTGTTGGCTACCTTTATATTTATTTGATTATCGGATTGGGAAAATGAAACCCCCGACACGTCGCCTTTTACCATAAATATGCCGTCGTCGTTTTGCATTTGCCTGTAAAAATTTTCATATTCCCCCGGGGTCCTTATATCCCTATATATGATGTATACATTGGCATCGGGATTATTTTTCCTGAAAAGGGATGCCTCTTTAAGAGAGGACATGCAGCATACGGTGGAGCAATACGGAAGATGATTTTCGTCCCTTGAGCCGGCGCACTGGATAAAAGCGACCGCCTTAACGGGCTTGCCGTTGGACTTGCGGTTTATAGTAAAGTCATCCTTGACTCCTTTGTCCGATAGCTCCGAGAACAGCTCTTCGAGTTCGACGTTGGTCAATATGTCAGTGGATAAGCCGTAACCGAGGTGTCCCAGTTTTGAGGCATCGTAGGGCTTCCATCCCGCGGCGACTATGATTGAGCCTGCGCTCTCATTTATGACAGGGCTTTCCGGATTTTCCGATGACGGTTCGATTTCTACGTTAAACTTTCCCGGGGCGCCGGAAATACCCTTAATTTTAGAGTTTTTATAAACTTTGATGTTCTTTGAGTTTTCAACTGAATTTATAAGCTCGTCGAGGCCGTTTTTTATATGGATATTTTTATCGAAAGGCGGGTTTATCTCCCATTTTTTATACTTGGAGTTCGGGAAACCGCCAAGGACCGGATTTTTCTCCACCAGGACGGCCTTATAACCCGCTTTTGAAGCATTTATCGCGGCATTCATTCCCGTGATACCGCCCCCCACGACAAGAATCGTTTTATTTAAATCCTGGACAAGCGGTTCTGGCATGAGCGCTTTCTTGGCCCTCGCTATGCCCATTTCAAGGTAGTCCCCGGCGAGCAGCTGGGTGTTATCGTTATTCGCGGGGCTTATCCACGCGACGTGTTCCCTGAGATTGACTCTTTCGGTATGAACAGTTAAGGGGTCAAAATTAAACACGTCCTGCTTTGCCCTCATGGAACACGCGGCGATTACAACCTTGTTAATCCCCTTTTCACCCATATCCTTTCTTATCTGGCCAATGCCTTCGCTCCCGCACAGAACCTCGTGGCTCATGCAAACCAGAGGCTTTGCCGAGTCTTTAGCCGTATTGACCAGTTTTTCTATGTTAAGGCTTTTTCCTATATCGCATCCAGAGCAGATATAGACCCCTAAATTATTATCCATACAATATTATCCCCTTATTATTAAATTCATACTCCTGCCATATCATATTGAATCACGGACAGCGCGCAGGAGGTCGCAGACTGCCCCGATAAATATACATCTAAGGGAGACTTTGAAACTCCTGCCGAAAAAATTCCATTTGATTCATCCTGATTAAATAAAAAGCCGTTATCGTCTATCTCAATTTTTAATCCGTTTCCAAGTTTTATTCTCGAAAGGTCTTCTTTTATATTTGGAACCATGCCCGCGGCAAGAACCACCATGTCGGCCTCGAATTTTATTTTTTTCCCGGAAATCATGTCTTCTACGTCGAGGATAAGGTTATTAGTGGAAGGGTCTTCAGAAACCTTTCCCACAATACCCTTATTAAAATTGATGTTCTGGTCGCTTTTTGCCCTGTTAAGGAAATTCTCATATCTTCCGGGGGTTCTTAAATCAATGAAAAATATAGTAGGACTGGAAGAAGGGTTCTTTTCCCTTAAAAAAATCGCCTGCTTCAATGAAGCCATGCAGCAAACGGCCGAACAATATGGAAGATGGTTTTCGTTCCTTGAGCCTGCGCATTGTATGAAGGCAACCTTGTTTGCCTCTTTGCCGTCCGAGGGACGAATAATCTTACCTCCGGTGGGGCCGGTATCTGCCGCAAGCCTTTCCATCATAACGTTTGTAATGACGTTTTTAAATTTCCCGAAGCCGAGGTTGTCAAGTTTTTCAACGTTATAAGGCTTCCAGCCAGTAGCGAAAATTACGGAACCAACGGCAAACTCATGTATTTTTTCTTTCGCGTCAAGTTCTATTGCACTGTATTTGCAGGCTTCAACGCATTTATTGCACGTGTTAAGCTTGCAATAATTTCCATCTATTGTATATTTTAACGGAAACGAAGATATGTTGGGGAGGTAAATCGCATTCGATTTATCCATTTCGTAATTGAAATCATTTGGCCTTGTCTCTGGACAAGCCTCGGCGCATTTCCCGCAAATAGTACAGTTGTCATTTATATAAAGAGGCTTTTGCCTTACCTTGACCCTGTATCCCTTTCCGTTCTCATTTTTATTAATCTCTTCAACCGTTGAAGAAACGAAAAACTCAATATTTCTTTCGGTGGTTGATTTTATTCTCCTGGTATTTATTTCAAAGCCGCAAAAGGGCGGACATAGCTTCGGAAAGTACTTGTGCATCTGAAGCACCCTTCCTCCTATGTAAGGCTTTTTTTCGACAATATATGCCTTCTTGTTTGTCGCCTCGGTTATCTCAAGGGCAGCGGAAACGCCGCTATGGCCTCCTCCGATAATGAGGACAGAATTTTCGTTATTAGATTCGCTTAACATTAAATCTCCGATAGAATATTAACTGTTTGATAAAACAACACCTGTTCCTCAAGTACTTAGTACTTGAGGAACAGGTATGCAACTAACTGTATCTTTTAATCCAATCGCAAAGAAAATTAACCCTTCGCGACTAATTCGATATAATCCCTCTTGAACAGCTCTGGCTCGCCGGTTTTCCTGTCAAGCTTGGAATTGACAAACACCTTCCAGTTTTGTTCGTCGAGTTTCGGGAAGTCGGTCCTGTAGTAGAACCCGGGATACCTTGTCTCCTGCCTGTACAATACGTGCCTCAAGTGAAGCTCTCCGACGATGGACCTGTGGTAGTTTTCCCATGCCCTCATGAGCTCATGTAGGTTACCAGCGGCAAGGTTTTTGGCGTCGGCCTTAAGCCTGTTTAAAAGGTCTAATCCTCTTAATAGGCTGGCTTCGCTTGTTTTATAGAACGTCGAGGTTCCGGCAACGTATTCATCCATTAGTTTATTCAACCTGAACAAATACATCCTCGGCCTGATGTAATACGGATTGACATTTTCCTCGGTAGAATATTCCCTGTGTTTTTCAAAATGAATCATCGGGGCGTATATTCTCTCTGCTAACGTCTGGTTATCCGTATGGACCGTAGGCTTGTACCCCGGGTCGTCAAGGATGAACTTTACGGCCGCTTTTGCCGCGATCCTGCCCTCCGTATATGAACCGGAAGAGAATTTATGGCCTGAAGCACCTACGCCGTCACCGCCCGTGAAAAGGCCGTTAACGGTCGTCATACGGTTATATCCCCACTGCCACTCCTTCGGAGCAATATCGGAAGGGCCGCTGACCCACATTCCGCATGCGCCTGAATGTGAACCGAGGAAATAAGGCTCTGTAGGCATAACCTCGGAATTTGTCTCACCTGGATCGATATCCATCGCAGCCCAGAGTCCTGCCTGAGCAACGGTCATGTCGAGGAAATCTTCCCAAGCGTCCGCTTCAAGGGATTTCTTCCTTTTTTCAGGAAGGGTTTCAAAGAGGGTCTTCATTGCCCCTGATGTATTCATATAGAATGGGCCGTTTCCTTCCATCCAGTCTTTAAGCATAACATGGTTCCAAAGACATGTAGCAGGAACCTTCGCAAGGCCGTATGGCGGATAATCCTTCAGCATCTCGCCCCATTTCTGCATGTAGTCTTCGCCATGGGCGTTTAAAACCCTGGATTTAAATAGAGTGAACCACGCGCCGACAGGGCCGTAACCGTCTTTAAACCTGTTCGGAACGAACCTGTTTTCCATCGTGGTCATTTCCGCGCCGGCATTATATGCCATCGCGTAGGTGGAGCCTGCATTCCAGACGGCATACCATGTCCTTCCCATACCCTCGCCCGTTGAACGGGGTCTGAAGACGTTAACCGTTCCGCCGCAGGCCATTATTACGGCCTTTGCCTTAAAGATGTATATCTTTGGCTCTCTCAGGCTGAATCCTATAGCGCCGGCAACGCGGTTTTCCTTGGCCTCGTCCATAAGAAGCTCTATAACGAAAACCCTTTCATAGATGTTTTCTTCCCCGAGGGCCTTTCTTGCGGCTTCTGCAACAAGAACCTTGTAGGACTCACCGTGTATCATTATCTGCCATCTTCCGGCCCTTAAGGGTTTTGCCCCTTCAGCTATAGTCCTCTTGTCTTCCTCGTCTTCCTTGAATATGGGAAGGCCGAATTTTTCGAACTGCTTTACAGTGTTATCTACGTGCCTGCCTGTATCGTAAATGAGGTCTTCCCTCACTATACCCATAAGGTCGTTGGCAACGTGTTTAACATAATCTTCGGGAGTGTTTTCCCCAAGATATGTGTTGATTGCGGAAAGACCCATCGCGACAGCGCCGCCTCTTTCTATGGATGCTTTTTCCACAAGCGTTATTTTCATGTCTTTCGGCGCCCATTTTTTAACTTCGAAAGCTGCACCGCAGCCGACCATACCGCCGCCGACTATTAAAAGATCGGTATTGACTTCTTCGATCTTATAATTGTTAAGTACGTCAGTACTTGTCATAGAACCTGTTTGTTCTGCCATAACAATTTTACTCCTTATTTTAGATTTTTTTAATTTTTGGATTAATACTTACTTTTTGGGAGCGGCAAGCGTCGTACCGGCTTCATCGCAAAGCAATTCATCTTTTAAATTACCTGCAGTTTCAGGTATTCCCTGGTATGGATCTATTCCACCCTCGGGGGTCGTTCTGATCGGGAATTTAAATCTTTTAATCTTCCCGTTGCGGAACTTTACGGTCCACATTATGGAATCAGAACCGCGCATCGGTATAACGGACGCGCCCATAGGAGCAAAATCCTGATATGCCCTTACCTCAATGGCAGACTGCGGACAAATCTTGACGCAGCTGTAACATTCCCAGCACTGATCCGGTTCCTGGTTGTACGCCTTCATGATTTCCTTATTGAGAACCATCAGGTCGTTAGGGCAGATATACTGGCACGCAGTCTTATCCCTTCCTTTGCAACCGTCACATTTTTCTTTAATTACAAAACTTGGCATTTTCATACCTCCTTAATAATGTATTTATTTTTATCTAAACAATGCATAAATGTTTTTAAAACAGATATGCCCTTAAACACGGTTAATCTTATTTTATATCTTATATCTCTCCTTTTGCGGCCTTGTGAAGTTTGACCTCCACCCTGTTTTCCCTGGATAGGGACTTATAGTATTCCTGAAGTATTTTTAAAACCTCGGGTCTTGAGAAGTGGTCCGGAACTTCCTGGCCTTCGGACAAAAGCTTTCTAAGCATCGTTCCGCTGAGTATAAGCCTGTCTTCCTTTGAATGGGGGCATGTCCTCGTGGAAGCCATCCCATCGCATTTATGGCAGTAAAAAGTCCAGTCCATTTTCAGGGGTTTTAGTTCAAGCGAACCCTTTGGAATTTCATCAAATATCTTGTGCGCGTCAAATGGGCCATAGTAATCGCCCACACCCGCGTGGTCCCTTCCGACAATAAGGTGGGAACAGCCGTAATTCTGCCTGAAAACGGCGTGAAGAAGCGCTTCCCTGGGACCTGCGTATCTCATTTCCATAGGATAGCCCGCCTGGATAATTGTATTTTTAACAAAATAATGGTCAATAAGGGTATTGATCGCGACCGCCCTGACATCCGCGGGTATGTCTCCGGGTTTAAGCTTTCCAACCAGCTGGTGAATCAGCACGCCGTCAGTTGTTTCGATTGCAACCTTGGCAAGATATTCATGGGAACGGTGCATGGGGTTTCTTGTCTGGAAAGCGGCGACCGTGCTCCATCCTTTTTCTTCAAAGGCCTTTCTAACCTCTGCCGGACGCATGTATATTTCTTTAAACTCCGCGGGATAATAGCTCTCGCTTAAGACCTTAACCTTTCCCGCGATATTGACATCGCCCTGGGCCATGACCTTCTGTACGCCCGGATGCTCCATATCCGTCGTTTTAAATATTTTTTGACATTCATGGGCCTTATCGATGGAGTATTTTTCGCTAACCTTGATTATCCCCATGATTTCATTAGTCTCGGCGTCCACAAGCGCAGCCTCTTCGCCGACATTGACCTCGCCGGCTACCTCCTTAGTGGCGGATAGCGTGATGGGGATTGGCCAGAAGATTCCATCTTCCATGAGAAAATTATCGCATACGCCCTGCCAGTCTTTTTTCCCCATAAAGCCTTCAAGAGGGGTAAATGCCCCTATGCCCATCATGATAAGGTCAGAGGTCTCCCTGGAGGTCATAGGTATTTTTTTAAGTGTTTTCGCGTGCTCTTTTGCCTCTTTAAGCTCGGAACCGGAAAGCAGTAACGGCATTAATTTTTTCTTCTTACCGTGCGGATTAACTAAGGCCATGTTCTCTCCTTATAATTTTTAATTATATTATTTTATATTCCTATTCTTTCTGATAAAGGTTTAAGCGAAACGTTATGCCTCGAAAATCCCATTTCAGCAAAATTTGCGCCCAGGGCAATCCCGATAAGCTGTGGAAGGTGCATTACCGGCATGGATAATTTTTCGTTGACACTTTTTCCCGCGGCCGATTGATACATATCCAGGCTTAAATGACAGAGTGGGCAGGGGGTAACCATAACGTCCGCTTTTTTCCCCTTAGCCTCCAAAATTGCGCTTCCGCTTAAATAAGAGGACTGAGCCCTGTCGACGAGTATGGTTTGGAAACCGCAACATTTTGTCCTGTTTGCGTAAGATACCGGCTCTCCGCCAAGCGCCATGATCAATTCTTCGAAACCCGTGGGGCTCTCGACATCGTCAAATTTAACGACGGTGGATGGCCTGAGTATATGGCACCCGTAAAACGGGGCAATATTAATTCCGTTTAAATTTTTTACAACCATTTTTTTCAGAGCATCGAACCCTATCTCGTCCCTTACGACATACAAAAGATGCTTTATCTTCACTTTACCGGAATACCTGAGCCCTATTTTTGAAAGATATTCGTTCGTTTTATCTAAAGACTCGCTATTATTTATAAGCTCCTCGTTTACCTCGCTGAGCGTCAAAGTGCAGGTATTGCAGATGGTCAATATATCGACGCCCATCTTTTCCGCCAAAGCTAAAGTCCTTCCATTAATAAAAAGCTTCAGATTTTTGTCGAAACCGTCTAAAGCCCCTCCGCCACAGCAGGAGGCCTCAGGCATGGGAATTAAATCAATATTCAGCTTTTTAGCAACGAACCGGGTTGCGTTATCGAGTTCTTTTCCGCTCTCCTGCGCCACGCAACCTGGGTAGTAGGCATACCTTATCATTTTTCCTCCAAACCTAATTCCTTATATGCAAGCTTTACATCATCCATATTTTTAATTGGTTCCAGCTTTAAAGGAGGCATTTTACCCTTGAGCGCAGCAGAGATAACGACCGGCAAGTCCCTGATAACCCCGGCTATTCCGGCGGTGCCCAGCGCTACTTTGGCCTCGTCTAGCTTTCCGGTCTTTTTGATGGACTGCGCTATGGATACGACGTGCTTTGCGCCAGGGGTAGAAGTAATTGAATTTTTTATCGTCTTTTCATGGAGCCTGACAATTGCCTTAACCGGCGATATTCCTTTGGGGCAAAATTCCTCGCATGCCTGGCAGTGGACGCAATCCCACATCCCGTCGGGTTTAGAACCGTTCAGGAGACGCGAAACATCCCTGTCGTTATCCCTCGGGTCCTCGCTATATCTATATAGTTTCGCAAGGGCGGCAGGGCCGAGATATTTTTTGTTTCCCGATACGCCGTTACATTCCGAATAGCAGCACTCGCACAATATGCAATTGGGGGTGTCGTTATTTCCCGTTAAGTTTTTAAACTGCTCCCTGGAATAGACGGGCTGCTTTATCTTTTCGCCCTCCTTTAAAGTCTTGAACCCGCTCAATTCTTCGTTTTCCCCTTCCGTCAGCAAATAAGGCTTAATAGCCTTTATCGTGTCGAAGAAACCCTCCTGGTCAACGATAAGGTCTCTTACGACCGGCATATTGGCAAGAGGCTCGACGTTAACAATGCCGAATTTCATAATTTCCGGCTTTACCTGGGTCTTGCAGGCAAGCTTGGTAATGCCGTTTATTTTCATGGCGCAGGAACCGCATATCGCGCTCCTGCACGACCGTCTGAAGCTCAGAGTGCCGTCAAGTTCGTATTTTATTTTCATCAGGGCGTTTAACACGGTCATGCCCGGAAAATCTTGAATCGCATATTCCTTGTAATACGCCTGGGTGTCAACCTCGGGATTGAATCTGTAACTCCTGACTTTAAATTCCATTATGTTACTCCTACGAATTCATTTATTATAATTCAGTACGTTCTGGGCTGGGGCTTAAATTTCGTAATCGTAACCCCCGAAAAATCGAATTTAACTTTACCCTCGCCATCTAAAGTCGCAATAGTGTGCTTGAGCCAGTTTTCGTCGTCCCTTTCCGGATAGTCGTTCCGGTAATGCGCGCCCCTCGATTCTTTTCTTAGAATTGCCCCTTTTGCTATAACTTCCGCTATCAACAAAATATTGCTAAATTCGAAGGCTTCCACGACGTCGGTATTGAACAGCTTCGATTTATCGTCTATCGCGATATCCTTTGCGCGCT
>JAKAPT010000001.1:21998-53834 GCA_021806885.1 bacterium
GATCTTCTTTAAGTTCTTCTATCTTCAAGGCGGCTTTCTCCATGGCGCTTTCTTCCCTGAATACGCCTACGTTAGCCCTCATGGACTCCTGAAGTTCCTGTTTTAAAAGCCCGTGCCTTTCCTTGCCTTTAGATTTTTTAATTTTATCCATAATCTCTTCGTCTTTCTTAACCGCGGATTCGTCAAAGCCGGCAAAATCGACGTCTTTGATATATCCGGCAATATCTATGCCCGCCCTTCTTCCGAACACGACGGTATCGAGAAGAGAATTTCCGCCCAGCCTGTTTGCGCCGTGAACGCTGACGCATGCGGATTCACCCGCGGAGTAATACCCTTCTATGTTTGTCCTGCCGTTAAAGTCCGCCTTGATTCCGCCCATTGAATAATGCATGCCCGGCCTGATAGGTATGGGCTCGTATATCGGGTTTACGCCCTCGAAATCGATAGCCAGCTGTGAAATTTGCGGCAACCTTTCCATTATCTTTTCCTTTCCAAGGTGCCTGATATCGAGTAAAATAGCGCCGTCGACCCCTCTTCCTTCGTTTATTTCCACCTGCTCGGCCCTTGCCACCACGTCCCTCGGCGCAAGCTCCATAGCCTTAGGCGCGTATTTAGACATAAACCTGACGCCCAGCGAATTCAATAAATATGCACCCTCGCCCCTCGCGCCCTCGGAAACCAATATACCCGTGCTTTTAAGGGTCGTCGGATGGAACTGGACGAATTCCATATCCATCAGCGGAACGCCTGCACGGATGGACACCGCCATGCCGTCGCCGGTGTTGATAAGCGCGTTTGTGTTGGACGAATAGACCTGCCCGTAGCCGCCGGTCGCAAATAGAACGGCTTTTGCCCTAATGCCTTCGAACTTCCCCGTTTTTATATCATATGCAACAACGCCGCTAACCCTTCCGCCGTCCTTAACGAGGCTGGTAACAAAATATTCATACAATATCTTTGTCTTATGCTTGAGCACATTGTCGAAAAGTCCGTGCAGTATCACATGCCCGACGGCATCGGCATAATAACATGAGCGGGGGAAACTCTGTCCGCCGAAGGGCCTCTGGGCGATGCCGCCCTCGTCATTCCTGTTAAAAACGACGCCCATCTTCTGAAGTTCTAGAATATTTCCCGGAGCCTCGCTCGTTAAAATCTCTATGGCATCCTGGTCACCGAGATAATCGCTTCCCTTAACGGTGTCAAAGAAATGGGACTCCCACGAATCGTTTTCGTGAAAGGCCGCGTTAATACCTCCCTGGGCGGCCCCGGAATGAGACCTCGAGGGATAAACCTTGCTTACTATTACCGCATCAATACCCCTTTTTCTAAGCTCGACGCATGCCCTTAAGCCTGCAAGTCCAGCACCGACAATAACTACATCGTGTTTTAACATTATTTTCCTTCCCCTGTTTTTTACTTTATTACGCCCATGTAATCGGGTTTTGCTCGATAACTTTATCCACAAAACCCTTATAGTCTATCAACTTAATATTTTCAATAATTTCCGCGTCGGAAATCCCTCTTGCCTTAGTATCCGCCATAAGGCAAAAAACCGCGTTGCTTTTCAAAATGCCTTTTATGTTCTCCTCGAATTTTCCACCCTTTTTTGCCGCATATACGGCGTCCTCGGTTAACAGCACTATGTCGTTCTCTTTTAAATATTTTAAAAAATCGCTTAAAGCCGTCGATTCGTAAGGAGACTTTTTTATAATGTGTAACATTTTTCCCCCTTGATTACCGTATAGTTTATTATTATTAAAACTCTAAATGCTTTATTAATACAACCCCGATCCGACTTCGAAATTAGAACGGTATAAAAGCTTTCATTTCGTCCATTTTTTTTCTTAGGGCACCCCTGTCTAAAATTTCAACCTCGGTAATAAGGTCGTCTTCCGTTAAGCCCCTTTCTTCCAGCGATTCCTTTTCTACGTAAAGATGCGAAATCTCAAAATCGTCTTTTAAAATCATGTAGGTCTTCGAAAAATTTTTCTTACCCAGCAAGGAGGGATCCTGCCCTTTTTTTAAAGAAAAAACTCCGTCATCCATAAACGTTACACTTATATCCTGTTCGTAAGCGCCGAACATAACCATGGCTTCGATGGCTTCCTGTTCAAAAATAGTTCCGTATGGAGCTTTTCTGCATAAAAACATAACCTTTGTTTTTTCCTGCTCTTCCATTATTAATAATCCCCCTCTATATAATCCCGCTTTGGTTTATTTATAAATAAAAATATTAAAATGTTACCAATCTATCCGACGTTATACATAATTCAAGAAGCTGCCCAAGCCCGGATATCTCACCGGCGGAGCATACCGTATTGGTAACTATACCCCTTCTTTTTCCTGCTGCAACGCAAACTACCATCCTTACCCCTTTAGTCTGCAATTCCGCAAGCAAGTTTGCTATATGCCTTTCGTCACGGGGGGGATCCATAAAATTACAGGTATTGTAAACGCCGTCGTTATAAAGAAAGACCTCTACTTCTTGTCCCATTTCGAGAGCGGCGGTTATAAAATTATAGGCGCTGTCCATTGCTTGATGCATATACGGCCCATCTTTGATAAGAACTCCTAATTTCATCTAACCCACCTCCGTTGCCGAATTTAATATTTATAATATAATTGCGTTGCTCACTAACTGGTGAATGCCCCCGACCATTTCGGCGTCGAATCCGTACGTAGGAAAAATTTTACTAAACTGGGTTTTGCAAATCGCGCATATAAGAGCATAAAAATTAACCTTGTGATTGTCCACTGCTTCTTTGACGGTCTGCATTCTCGGCATTGAACCGGCAATTCTTATATTCATAACTTCTTCGGTCAAAAGTCCCCCGCCCGCGCCGCAACAGAACGTACTTTCCCTGGTCGTACCCTCTCGTAATTCAACAAAATGGTTAGCGGCCGCCTTAATAAGCTGTCTTGGTATCTCGAACTGGCCTCCGCGATAATCGCCCATCCTCGAGCCCCTCGCGACATTGCATGAATCGTGGAACGTTACGACCTTGTCGTCATTCGCCGACTTATCAAGCCTTATGGCTCCCTTATTTATAAGGTCAAGAGTAAAATCACAAATATGGGTTGGGGATTTGTATTTGGAATCAAGAAAATCAAAGGGGCCGTTCATCGTGTTGGAGTATTGGTATGCCGCCCTCCAGGCGTGTCCGCATTCGCCGACAATAACCCTTTTTACTTTTAATCTTCTTGCCTCGTCCCATATGCGCTTATTTATTTCCTTCATATTTTTATAGCTTCCGAGAAACATACCGAAGTTTCCGGCCTCGGAGGCATAGGATGAAACCGTATAACTTATTCCCGCTTTATGGAAAACCTTTGCGTATCCCTTAAGAGATTCCATATGGGGCATTGCGAAAAAATCGGCCGAAGGCGGGACCAAAAGGACATCTACCCCCTCAACGTCCATCGGTATTTTAACGTCTTTTCCCGTTTCGTCTTTTATTTCTTCCTCTAAGTCGTCTAAAGTATTTCTTAAAGCGGGAGCCGGGATACCTATATTATTTCCGGTTTTAAATACCTTATGTATTACTTCCGTGGCATACTTCTGACCAAGGCCGATGGAATCCATTATCTGTCTTGCCGCCATTGTTACCTCGGCGGTATCTATGCCGTAGGGACAGTATAGAGAACACCTTCTGCATTCGGAGCACTGGTAGAAATACGTAAACCAGTCCTTCAATACTTCTTCGGTAAGCTCCTGCGAATTAGAAAGGTTTTTGAAAAATCCTGCCGGAGTAAAGTAATACCTGTAAACCTTTCTCATGAGTTCCTGCCTCTGGACAGGCATATTGTTAGGATCGGAGGTTCCAAGGAAAAACTGGCATTTATCGGTGCACGCGCCGCACCTTACGCATATATCCATATAATCCCTGAGCGCCTTATTGTTGTCGAGTATTTCTTTAAAAACGCCTATGGCTTTTTCTTTCCAGCCATCCTGCAACTTTGAAGGAAAACCGAGGGCTTCCATATCGTCCTTTTGGGCCTCTATCATGTGTTCATATGCGGAAGCACCTGGAACTATCCTGGGAATGTTAATATTCCCATCCAGCACCGGAACCTTATATTTCTCTTTTGGCTTTGCCATATGTCTATTCCTCCGTTCCAAACCTTACATTATCGTATAACGCGCCACCTAAGACGTTTATTATTATCTTATATGGATAAATCTTTAGCCCCCGGTCTGTAATACCTTTCTTCCACGGGATTGTCCACCATGACCCGCGTAGGAGAAAAGAATATGCCAATGAAATGCATTACCTTGCTGAATGGTATATAGGCTACAAGAAGCATTACCAGGGTGTAGTGAATCAGGAAAAGGGGGTTCGCGGGGATATTGGTAAATTGAAACGTCAAAAGTCCGTTCATGTATGGGTCCAGACTGTTATCGACGACGGTAAGGGCGGCAGGAGTCAAAACGTAATTTAGGGAGAGTCCGGCCAGACCGATAAGCATCAAAAGGATCAAAATCAAATAATCCTGGAATAAAGAAATAAATTTAATCCTTTCAACTACGACCCTTCTTAAAAGAAGGAAAAGGAGCGATAAAACCATAATAATCCCGCAAATTATGCCAATATCCACGAATATGTTATACCACCACGGGAGCGGGTTGGCATATATAAAATGCCTTAAAAAATGCATAAAAATTAACAAAAAGAAAGATATGTGGAATGCATAACCGAAAAGCCAGGTCGCCTTATTGGATTTAAACAGGCTTTTAAAAAAGAAAACTTCGCCGAGTATGCGGGCTAATGCCCCACCTCTGGTGAGGGGGGCGGGGGTAAGGGGGATATTTACAGGCTGCGGCGTAGTAGCGTACTGATAGATTCTCAAAATCACGCCAACGGCAAAAATAAGTCCGACCGTGTAAGTGAATAAAAGATAAAACGCGGTTGTTAAATTAAGAGGTGTCATGCCTCCCCCCTATAAATAATTAATTTCTTTTAATCTTATTTAAAGATTTGACATCTTTACAAAAACGCCGAATGGAAGCGGAATAATTACACGCAACCGGTTGGTTTCGGAAGACCTGCTATCTTGGCAAGCTGCTTGGCCGGCCCTTCGGGAAAAAGATCGTAAAGAAACTTATTTGCTTCTTTTTTGTCTTGGATATTCTCGAGTTTTCCGATCTCCTTGACAAGAGATTTTATTGCCGGAGCTACCTGAAATTGCTGAAAATAGGCCCTTATCCATTCGATTAACTGCCAGTGCTTTTCAGTCAGGGTAACCCCTTCGGTTTTGGCAAGATACCCGGCAATTTCCTTGTTCCAGTTGTCAAGGTTCTGCAGGTAACCCTCGTCGTCGGTTTCTATTGTCTTACCGTTAAATTCAAAAGATGGCATGGTCTTAACCTCCTACTTTTTATTTTTTTTAATTTTAATCAAGCAAAATAATTAACTTTACGTAAAACATTTATTTAAACTGTTTAAGCCTTCGATATATAACCGCAGGGGCAGCTTTCGAAACATTTAAGGCAACCGTTGCATGTTTCCAGATGAAACTCGTAATGTTTGCCTTTTTCGAGCTTCTTTACGCAACCCTTGGAACAGTACATATAACAGTTCCCGCAATCGTAACACAGTCCGCAGCTCATGCATCTTTTTGATTCGGCCATGGCCTCAGAGGGAGATAGCCCGTAAAGGACAGGCTGAAAATCGCCTTGAACGGAGGTAATCTCCCTGTTCTTTCTTTCCTGCCTCTCTGACTCGCTGTAGAATTCAAGGTGCATGTCCTTATGATGAATAACCTCTCTATGATCGACGGGAACGGGTTCGCCGCTTAACTTTTCATGTATGGAAAAAGCCGCGGAGTTTCCGGAGCCAATTCCCTGCGTTACAAGCCAGAATCCCACGGCATCTCCTCCCGCGAAGACGCTATTTTCCTCCGATATCACGCATTTATCGTCAACGTTCAGGCATCCCTTTTTTAAATTCTTGCAAACATCTTCGAAACCAGAAAGGTCTGGTTTCTGGCCAAGCGAGGCAACCAGCGCCGTGCAATCGATGGTAAAGTGCGGCTCGTCTTCCGCGATTATAAACTGTGCCCTGCCTGAGGCATCCGCCTCGCCGAGCTTCGTCCTTTTAAACTCAATGGGAAGGACCCCGCCCCTCATTTCGTTAATGCTGGCCGGAGCCGCCATGAATTCAAAATTAATCCCCTCTTCCATGGCTTCCTTGACTTCCTCAGGATTTGCGGGCATTTGCTCCCTTCCTCTTCTATAGGCAACGGTAACCTTTTCTGTCGTAGGCAGCCTGCGGGCGGTCCTTGCGCAGTCCATCGCGGAGTCCCCGCCGCCGATTACTATGACGTGGGAACCGAGGTCCGGCATTTCTCCGCTGTTTACGCGCCTTAGAAATTCTATGCCGCTAAAAACGTTTGGAATCCCTGATTCGTTTATACCGAGGGCGATATTATTATGGGCTCCTATGCCTACAAAAACCGAGTCGAATTCCTTTTTAAGCCCGTCTAACGTCAAACCGTCTTTCCCTACGGGAGAATTGAACTTGAAATCCACTCCAAGGTCTTTTATCCTGTTAATTTCGGCGTCCAGGACATCGGCTGGAAGGCGGAAATCGGGTATCCCGTAACGCAGCATGCCGCCGGCTTTTTCGTACTTTTCGAAAATAGTAACGGAATATCCTCTTCTCGCAAGCTGATAAGCGCAACTTAAACCCGCCGGTCCGCTGCCTATTACCGCAATCCTCTCCTTTCTCTTTTCGTCCGTAAGTTTTCTTAACGGCAGATTTTTTTCTATCCCATAATCGCCGATAAACATCTCTACCGCATTTATCGCGACGGCTTTATCTTTTGCCACCCTGTTGCATGAGCTTTCGCACGGGTGCGGGCAAACTCGCCCGGTAACGGCAGGAAGGGGGTTTGTATCGGTAAGAATGTAAAAACCCTCCTTTGTAGATTCATCCATATCCCTGCCGTACGCCTCGCTTTGGGCAATATACTGCAAGTATTCCCTTATTTTCTCACTATTGGGACAGCTAGCCTGGCATGGCGGCTTTTTTTCGGCATAAAAGGGGCGGTACGGCGATTGTTCGGCGACGGTCGAAGAACCAAACTGCCTTCCCCCTATAGGTCTTTTTATTTTTTTAATTTCAGCCATATCTTTCCTCTTTATTCATGTTTCATATTTTTTAAGATCATCCCGCCCCATAAGGCAAAACGCCTCTGTATGCTCCGGCTTTCGCCTCTTTCTTTCGGAAAAGAGTGAAATGCCTCTACCACCCGTAAAAATTATTATACGTCGATATACAGAAAAAAGGGGGACTTTAATTTATTCGGGCAAAGCAAGGAAACTTCCACCTGCGTAACCATATATTAACTGACCGGAGTCCGTAAGTTCCCTGATAGCAGACTTAACATCGTCCTTAGTAACTCCGCTTGCGGAAAACTTGCCTTCCATTTCCTTAACTATGTCTCCGGGCTTAAACCTTTTTTTATTCGTATATTCTTTAATAAGACTCACAATGGCTTCCTCGAGCTTCTTCTTGGTTTCGTCGGTCATTTTAAGCCTCCATAATAATAATGAATTAAATATATATATAAAATCCTTGTAAACGTCCGACTGCGTAACTTAAGGCTGCTACTGCCTGACCTGGGCTGAATAATTTAGCGTAGCCTCGCCAAGCCTATAATCATCTATGTGATATTTCGTGAATTCAAAACCGGTAGCCTTAAAGAACCTCGGCCAGCCTATCCTTTCTATCCATTCGCCGACCCTTTCCCCTTTATGGGCGCCTTTTTTGTACGCGTCAAGTATTGTCTTTACAGCCTCAACGACCTTTGGCCAGCGCGGTGGATCGTTTTCTAAATACGGAACCGCAAGCTTCGAAAATGTAGGCTTGCTTCTGGCGTTAGACACCTTGCCCCCGACCCATATGGACACGCCGTCATTCAGCGGGTCGGCAATAGGCATACCCGGACATACGGTAAAGCAGTTGCCGCAGAAAACACATCCTTCCTCGACAAGCTTTACGCTGGGCTTTCCATTAAATGTATCGGGTCTTATTACGTTGGTGGGACATGATGCTATTGTGCTCGGAATTTCGCAGAGATTGGTTATCTTCTCCGGAATCAATCTCGGCGGCCTTCTGTGTATCCCCAGGACCGCTATATCCGAGCAATGGACGGCGCCGCACATGTTAAGACAGCATGCAAAAGCTACCCTTACCTTTGCGGGCAACTGGGCACCGACATAATACCCATAAAGCTCATCCATAAGGGACTTAACCACGCCTGAAGCATCGGATGCCGCAGTATGGCAATGTACCCAGCCCTGCGTATGAACGATGTTCGCGACGACATTTCCAATGCCTCCCGCGGGAAGGTTCAATTTTTCCAGCTCATTTAAAAGCGGCTTTATATTTTCTTCTTTGTCGAGTAAAAACTCCACGTTATTTCTTGTCGTAAATCTTAAGTATCCGTCACTGTATTTATCCGCCAGGTCGCATAAATCCTTTATGAAAGAACTGCTGACAAGCCTGGGGGAACCTACCCTGACAGTATGAATTTTATCGCCGTCCTCCGAAACATGAACCATGTGACTCGGGCTTAAAATTTCGTGATATTTCCATTTTCCGTAATTTTTCTTAATAACGGGATGCAAAAAATCGTTATAATTATGAGGACCGATATCGGTTATTCTTTTTGCCCCTTGAACCTCCGCCATAAAAACCTCCTTAATAACTTCGTAATTTACGTAATATATAAAATATATATAATGTTATTTTATAATTGCCGCCACGTTAACCTTTCTGTTCTTCGTCCGCCTCTACGTATTCTTCGTATAACACGAAGGGATTTCCCCTCGGGTTGGCGACCATTTCAGGAAGCGGTTCAAGCCCTATAGATTCGATAAAGTTGCCCACACCGACCCTCTGGATTAATTCCCCGATTCTTTCCCTGCTGACGCCGTACTCATCCCAGAATTCCCATATCTTTGAGATAAGGTCCTTGAACCACGCGTAATCGTTTTTTGCGTCTTCTTCTACATCGTAAAACGGCACCAGAACCATCGAAAGGCGGGGACCGGAAACCATCGGCGCTTTCGCTCCGATAAGTATCGTGGCGCCTCCTTTTGTTCCAGGACGAAGTGCTTTAGGCATAGTGTTTATGCAGTGCATGCACCGGGAGCAGTTAGAATTTTCTATTTTAAGGCCCCCTTCGTCGCTATAGCTCATACACTTAGTGGGGCATTTATCTATAACGTACTGGTGCAGGTTGAACTTTTTGCCATAATCCTTAACCGCTTCCTGGTCTATTCTTATATCGTCCTTCCAGGTTCCTATGACGGAGAGGTCGGCCCTTGCTATCGATGCGGTACAATCATTTCCGCAGGCGGAAAACTTAAACTTAAACTTGTAATTGAACACCGGTCTGTGCATCTCGTCCTGAAACGCCTGAGTAATGCCGTCGCACATATGCATGGAGTCGAAATTAGCAAACTCGCATCTTGCTTTGCCGACGCAACATGATGGGGTTCTTAATGCGGAACCGCTGCCTCCAAGGTCAAACCCTAACTTTGTATATTCCTGGAAGATGGTTTCCAATTCCGATGTTTTTGCGCCCAAGAGCTGGATATCGCCCGTTGAGCCATGGAAGTTAAAAAGGGCGGACGCATGTTTCTCTCCTATATCCACCATTTTTCTCAGCATATCGGAGGTATAAAAAAAACCGGCAGTCTGGTTTACTCTGACCGTGTGGAATTCCTTAATGCCTGGATATTTCTCGGGCAAGTCGGAAAACCTGCCTACTATGCCGGAGCCGTAACCCTTGACGCCCACCATTCCGCCATGCTTCCAGTGGACTACTTTTTCCCTGTAAGACTGCTCGACCTGACCCAAAAGATCGTCGGTCATTTCGCTTTTCTCAGCCGCTCTTTCGATTTCCCTGACAAAGCTTGGCCATTTGCCTTTTTTTAATTCGTCGAGAAGCGGTGTTTGGTGTTTTTTGCTCATAAATCCCCCTTCATAATATTATTAAAAATTATATGTCCAGAACCAGGAATTTACGCAATTCGCAACTCTGAGATATATTGCGCAATTCAAATTGAAAGATTCAGAAGTTTAAGGTTATTTATTTTAATAAGGTTAGCTAATGGTTTTACCATTTTTGACCCTCAATGGTCAATTTTATTTTATTTATTTTTTCTTGTCAAGGAAAAATTAACACCTTGTTTTATTTTTTACTTTCACGGTTTCAATGCTTTAATAAAAGATACCCAGTTTCTGAACCACCCTGGGGATGACGGTGAATACATGTGGGTATACGAGGCATATAAATTTTTACGGGAAATGCCGTCTTTAAAGCCGTTCACGCCATAACCTTTTATAACATCGAAAGATAAATTTAAATTTTCTTCAACGGTTTCCAGGTATGAATGATGAAACTCGTGACCTTTTATGAATTTTATTTTATCAAACCATTTTGAGCCGTTTTTGCCGTAATTTACCGGAGATAATTTTGTATAACCGTGCCCTTTAGGTTTTTTGGTAAGCTTGACATGCGCATCTATGGCGCCGACCATATCGCAGCTTTCGTCGTTAAAAGACATGCCTTTGCACAAGTACATAAGCCCGCCGCATTCCGCGTAGACAGGAAGCCCGTTTTCAATTTTTCCCGCCAGATCTTTCCGGAAATTAATGTTTGCCTCAAGCTCCCTGCAAAGGATTTCCGGAAAGCCTCCGCCTATATATGCGGCATCCACGCCGGGCAATTTTTCGTCGCGCAGCGGGGAGAACCTCACTATTTCGCACCCGAGCGCTTCAAGCGCTTCAATATTCTCGTTGTAATAAAAGTTAAAAGCATTGTCATACGCAAGCCCTATTTTTATGCCGTTTTTACCTTTGCGACTTTTAATTTCTTTTGAAACTTCTTGGAAAAAAGGCGCATAGGCCGGCAAGGAATCTCCAGATATTTCAGGCATCTTACGGATACCGGCAATCTTTATAATACTGTCTAAATCTATAGAGTCCTTGACTTTTAAGGCTATATCGAAAATACGGTTTTCTATATCGCCTTCGGACATCGTTGAAAAAAGGCCCAGATGCCTTTGTTTAATGGAAATGCCGTTATCTTTGGGGATATTGCCTACAACCTTAAAGTTGGTATAGTAATTTATAGCCTTGTTAAGATTTTTTTCGTGCCTTTTGCTATGGACCTTGTTGAGTATTACTCCTTTGATTTTGACATCCCTGTCGAAATCCTGAAAGCCTAAAAGAAGAGGAATGACCCCCCTGTTCAGTTCATTTACATCAACAACGAGAATCACGGGAAGGCCAAGCAATTTTGCCATGGAAGCGTTAGATGTAAGTCCCCTGACCTCAAATGAGTCATGCAAACCGTGGTTTCCTTCGACCACACTAATATCGGAATTAAGCGAACGAGTATTAAAGTGCTTTTTTATTTTGCTCGAAGGCATAAAGTAAAAATCCAGGTTATAACAGGCCCTGCCGGATGCCCTGCTAAGCCACATGGGATCAATAAAATCAGGCCCCTTTTTAAATGGCTGGACTAAAAAACCCTTGTCCCTTAACAGCCGCGACAGCGCGACGGATATAGTTGTCTTCCCTGAATTTCTTTTAAAAGCGGAAATATAAAATCCCTTCAGATGATTATTTGTTTTTTTGTTTGTCTTTTCTATATTTTTCATTTTATTTAATTGGTTATATCCTTATTTTCAGAATTATCACCTGTGTTTCTTAAAGCTTTAAGCGAGGATATTTGCTTAAGTTTGTATGAGGAAAGATTGGAAAACCCGGAGGTATCTTTGTTCTCAAGATTGAACAATCTTAGGATGGCAAGAAGAAACAGGGAGAAGCCGTATTCGCCGATTTTTTGCGTATCAAAATGATGTTGTAAAAACGCGCACTCGTCCTCTTCTTCGATAAGCTTGCTAATGTAAAAAACTTCAAGCTTTGCCATTAGGGGCAGGCCGGAAAAATACTCAAGGAGGCTTTCAATTCTATCCTTTTCAATACCCGTTATCTCAGAAACATATTCAAGATCATATTTAAATTTCATCTATTCCGCAGTGTTTATTCCAAGGGATGCTATTTATTCAGTTTATTAAATTCATAACCCAGAAACCCCTCTGAAACTTCACCCTCCACATGCGCGACAACCTTGCCATTCTTATCTATTATAAAGGATTGGGGAATTTCGTATATATTTCCATATTCCGCTTCAACCATTCTATTTGACATACCCACCGGGTAAGTTAGTATGCCCCCATCAAATTTCTTTACGAAATTAAGGACATAATCCCCCCCCTGGTTATTTACCGAAAGGCCGATTATCCTGAACCCGTCTTTTTTATGTTCCTTATAAAATTTCTCAAGAACAGGAATCTCGTGCCGGCATGGAGGACACCATGTTCCCCAAAAATTAATAAGAAGTATCTTACCCGCGTAATCGGCCGGAGACAAAATTTTTCCCGGATAATTGATGCTTTTAATTGAAAACCGTGGCGCGAGGGTTTCATTTCCTGATTTTTTCAGCCCTTTTTTGAACAAGGAGGGATAATAGACTATTACGATTGAAACAATTATCACCGCAATGATAAAAATCGAAACGCCTATTGCCTGTTTTTTAATACTCTTATTATTAAATGTTTCTTTGTCTGCCATTTTAAAAACCTCCCTTCTTGACAAATCCGGTAAAATTATTATTTATTTGAGTCATTTTAACATACCGCGGGAATTTAATCAACCGAGCGGCGGGCCTCTTTTACGATTCCAAAAATAACATTTTTATGGTATATTAAAGTAAATAATTCAATATACAATACCTATTTACAGAGGTTTAATGAGAAAAGAAAATATGAAAATAAAAAAAGCGGTATTTCCCGCTGCAGGCCTTGGAACCAGGCTTCTTCCTATTACAAAGTCGATTCCCAAGGAAATGCTGACCCTCGTTGATAAACCTCTGATACAATACGGCATCGAAGAATGCATAAGCGCGAAAATTAACGATATAATCATAGTTACGGGAAGGGGAAAGAACTCCATAGAAGACTACTTTGACAGGTCTATAGAACATGAAATAATTCTTAAAGAAAAAGGGAAGGAACACCTCTTGAAATCCGTCGAGGACCTTTCAAATGCCGCCAATTTATCATACACAAGGCAAAAGGAAGCTCTCGGTCTCGGCCATGCAATATTGACGGCCCAGAATCTTGTCGGAAATGAGCCTTTTTCAGTTGTCTTAAGCGATGACATAATTGATTCGAGAATACCGGTAATGAAACAAATGATGGGGGTATATAAAAACCTCGGGCATTCGATTCTTGCGGTTCAAAGGGTTCAGGACAAAGACATTCCGAAATATGGCATAATAGACGCTGAAGAGATACAAAAAGGCGTATTGAAAGTCAAAGACCTTGTAGAAAAGCCCGAGATAAGGGAAGCCCCTTCCAACCTTGCAATTATCGGAAGATATATACTTATGCCCGACATTTTCGAATTTCTAAGAAAAACAAAGCCCGGAAAAGGAGGGGAAATCCAGCTGACCGATGCCATTAAATCCCTTTTATCCACTCAACCCGTTTACGCGCTGGAATTTGAAGGGACCCGTTATGACGGCGGAAACAAGCTCGAACTTCTTAAGGCGCAGATTATATTCGGACTGAAAAATCCCGGGCTCAGAACCGGACTTATAGACTTTATCAATAACCTTGAATTAGTTTAACTTATATGAACTTCTTTGATAATATGGGGAAGCTGCTCGAGGAACTCCAATATTCCTTTAAAGCAAACGAGCCGCCCGTTGACATATATATAAGCGGGAGCAAACTAGTTATAGAAGTTGAACTTCCGGGCGTAAACAAAAAAAACATATCCATTGGGGTGAGCGACAATATTCTTGCTCTAATGTGGAAAATCGAACCGGAAAACAATTCAAAAACAAAATTTTTCTGTATTGAAAGGAGACATGGAAAATTTGAAAAATTCATTCTTCTTCCTATAGCCCTTTCAAAACACGATGTCAGGGCAAATTTATCAAATGGTGTATTAAGTATCGCCTTTGAATTGGGAAATGTTTTTAAATATTCCAGTTCTTTTATTCCTATAAGGTACACCAAATAAGGAGCAACCAACATGGACAAAACCAATAAAAACGATTTTCTAGACCTGCTATTGCTTAACAATGGAATAAACAGCGCGAGCGAAATTGTCGTGGGAAAAGGAAGTTTGGACCCGAACCAGCCGGAACAGCCTGAAGAAATAAATATCCCTGAAATTATACCCCTTCTTCCCGTCAGGGACCTTGTCCTTTTCCCCTTTATGATAATACCCCTTTTCGTGGGTAGGGAAGCATCCATTAAGGCCGTGGATGACTCGCTTTCAAAAGACAGGCTTATACTTTTATCGGCTCAAAAAGATATTATAATCGAGGAACCGACCCAGAACGACATTTATGAAACCGGCGTAGTTGCGATGATAATGAAGATGCTTAAACTCCCCGATGGAAGGGTTAAGATACTTATTCAGGGAGTTTCAAAAGCAAGAATAGAATCATTTGTCCAGGTTAAGCCTTTTTATCTTGTCAAGGTATCAAAAATTGTCGAAAACGTAGTTACCGAAATTACCCCTGCAATAGACGCGCTTATGCGCAATGTCAAGGAACAATTAGAAAAATTTGTCTCCCTCGGCAGGCTTCCTTCCCAGGATATCCTAATCGTCCTTGAAAATATTAATAATCCTGGAAGGCTTGCGGATATAGTCGCCTCAAATCTTGGTTTAAAAGTCGAGGAATCGCAGAAGATTCTCGAGGAAACAGATCCCGTTGAAAGATTGAAAAAGGTTAACGACATTCTTTCAAGGGAAATAGAAATATTATCGATGCAGGCAAAGATACAGAACCAGGCCAAGGAAGAAATGACTAAAACCCAGAGGAACTATTTCCTCAGGGAACAGTTAAGACAGATCAAGCAGGAGCTTGGCGAAACAGATGAAAAAACCCAGGAAATAACGGAATTAAGAGAAAAAATCCAGGCGGCAAAGATGCCGCCAGAAGTGTTAAAAGAGGCTGAAAAACAACTTTCCAGGCTTGAAACCATGCACCAGGATGCCGCGGAAGCTTCGACCGTCAGAACATACCTGGAGTGGCTTACCGATATTCCATGGTCTAAAAAAACTAAAGACAATCTTAATATCGAGGCCGCGAGGAAGACTCTCGACGAAGACCATTACGACCTTGAAAAAATAAAAGACAGGATACTCGAATATTTAAGCGTAAGAAAGCTCAATAAAAAAATGAAGGGCCCAATCCTTTGTTTCATAGGCCCTCCCGGAGTCGGAAAGACCTCATTAGGCAAATCCATCGCAAAAGCAATGAACAGGAAGTTCATAAGGATTTCTTTGGGGGGGGTTCACGACGAAGCCGAGATAAGGGGCCATAGAAGAACATACGTAGGGGCGCTTCCGGGAAGGATTATCCAGGGTATTAAGCAGGCGGGCACAAACAATCCCGTTTTCATGATAGACGAAATCGATAAGATTGGAATGGACTTCAGGGGAGATCCGTCTTCGGCGCTTCTTGAGGTCCTCGATCCCGAGCAGAATTTTTCTTTCTCCGACCATTACCTTAACGTGCCCTTCGATCTCTCCAACGTGATGTTTGTCGCTACTGCAAACGTGTCGGATACAATACCGGTGCCGCTAAGGGACAGAATGGAGATTATAACCCTTTCTGGATACACCCTTGAAGAAAAAGAGAAGATCGCCGAAAAATACCTCATACCGAGGCAGATCAAAGAAAACGGCCTGAAAGATGAATATATCGAGTTTAAATTGTCTGCCCTTAAAACCATAATTATGGGTTATACAAGGGAAGCGGGCCTAAGAAACCTTGAGCGTGAAATAGGAACCGTTTGCAGAAAGGTTGCCCGTCAGATAGCTGAAAATAAAATAAAAAAATATATAATTACCGACAAAAACATCCATAAATATCTCGGGACAATTAAAATACTTCCCGAAGAAGAAAGGGAAAAGGATGAGATTGGAGTCTCAACTGGATTGGCCTGGACCCCTTTCGGAGGCGAAGTTTTATATATCGAAACAGTGCTGGTAAAGGGAAAGGGAGGATTATCACTCACCGGACAGCTTGGAGACGTTATGAAGGAATCCGCCCATGCCGCGTTAAGCTACGCGCGCTCAAGGGCAGATGAACTTGAAATAAAATCCGATACCTTCGAAAAGAACGATATACATATTCACATACCTGAAGGGGCCATCCCTAAAGACGGTCCTTCAGCCGGTATTACGATGGCAACTTCGCTTATATCCGCCCTTCTTAAAAAACCTGTGAGAAAAGACATTGCTATGACGGGAGAAATTACCTTGAGGGGGAATGTGCTTCCTATCGGCGGATTAAAAGAAAAGTCCCTCGCCGCGTTAAGGGCGGGAATTAAAACGGTGTTAATTCCGGAAAGGAATAAAAAAGACCTTGACGATATATCTCAGCTTGTTAAAAAACATCTGAAGTTTATACCTGTAAAGCACATGGACGAGGTAATAAAGTACGCTATAATTGATTCTTTTAACCAGAAATCATCCCGGAAAAAAAAGGGGTCGGAATTTAAATCCGCCCCATTTTCAAGAAAAAATAATGCCGGAAAAAATAAAAAGACAAAGGCTAAAAGAAACCTTTCTAATAAATAAAATTGAAGAAATAAGCCGTGCGACCCGGTGGTTTAATAAATCATTAATTATTAAATCCATTGGGGATGATTGCGCGATATTTAAAGACAAAGGCAACATTCTTATAAGCACTGACAACATAACGGAAAAAATCCACTTCACCTTAGAAAAATATTCTTTTTATGAAATAGGAGCAAAATCCCTTCTTGTAAATCTAAGCGACATCGCGGCAATGGGGGGTAATCCCCGGCTGTTTACCCTTTCTTTTTTTATTCCCCGTTATATCAGCAATAAAAATATAATGGAGACTCTTGACGGCATAATAGATACGGCAAAAAAATATAGAATTTCCCTCGTGGGGGGCAATATTTCAGGGGCATCCGAATATTCCATATCAATAACCATAATAGGAGATTATAATAATAATTACGTCCTGACCAGAGGCATGTCCGAGCCTGGAGATGCTGTGTTTGTATCGGGAGAGCTTGGTAACGCATGGCTATCTTATTTGATTAATTACAAAATAAAAAACATGGGTAATATCGATAAAACAGCAAGGAGGGGCGTAGAGAGATTTTTGAAAAGATTTAAATTACCGGCCCCAAGAATTGAACTGGGAAAAATTCTGGCAAAGACCAAATTGGCAAGAAACTTGACGGACGTAAGCGACGGAATTTTTAAAGATATCAACAATATTTGCGGGCATGGCGCCGAAATCCAGATGGACAAGTTGCCTGTTAACAAAGAATTAAAAAACATCGTAAACCTCCTTAATATTAAAAATTTATTTGACGGCGTCATTTCCTTCGGTGAGGATTACGAGCTTTTGTGGACAGGAAAAAAAGAATCCGAAAAAAAACTCTTAGAAATATCTAAAAAGCTTGGGATAAGGATAACGAGGATCGGCCGTATAACGGATCAATATAAAGGCATAAAATTTTTAAATAGAAAAACCCTATACCCAATAAAAGATTTTACTTACGAACATATATAAATAATTATGCCTCTTCTTCTTTATTCTTTGTTTTTCATCTTGTTCATTCTCGTATCTTCCGTTTTCTCACTATCGGAATCTTCCGTTTTCTCTTTAACACACGCGGATATCGATGATTTGAGCCTTAAAAAAAAGGACAAGGTAATATTCCTGATAAGGAAATCTTCTATCTTCCTCATTATTATTTTAATAGGCAATATGACCGCGAATGTCTTAACCGCCAGTTTTGGAGGGGTTATCCTTTATGAATACTCCATTAAAATGCCCCTTATTTATTCTATATTATTAATTTCGTTCATGATCATAATGATATCGGAAATAATACCAAAAATTATCGCCCTTAAAAAGCCGGTTGACTTATCGATGGCAATTTCCCATATTTTCTATCCTCTTACCTTATACGCTGAAAAGCTAGCTGATAAGGTAGGCCTGAAAAACCGGCAGTTCCAGTTAAGAACGGATGAGGCCCTTTCGGGAGAAGAATTAAGGACCATCATAGAGTTAGGCAAAACCGAAGGAGAGATAAAAGAGAGAGAATATGACCTTATTAAAAATTTCTTGAAACTTTCTTATCTGAAAGCGGGCAATATAATGACAAAAAAAGAAAACGTCTTCGAACTGGAGGTAAGCACCCCCGTCACAGACGCCGTTAAATTTATAGAAGAAAATCATTATTCCCGCATTCCGGTATATTTCAGGGAAAGAGATAATATTATAGGGATACTCTTTGCCAGAAATATGCTGTCCAAAATCGACAAGCCGGTCGCGGAAAAAAGAACGCTTAACTCATTTCTCATTAAGCCGTATTTTATTCCCCCGTCCAAAAACGCGCTCGACCTATTCAGGGAACTGCAGAGAAAAAGGATTCATATCTCTGTCGTAGTTAATGAATACGGAAAAATGATCGGCATAGTTACCCTCGAGGACCTTCTTGAAGAAATATTCGGGGAAATCCAGGATGAATACGATGTTCAATAATTTGATATCCATTTACATATTAATAATTTTCGTATCCTTAATTTTTGAGGGTTTTTTTGCCGGAGCGGAGATAGGGATAATAAGTTTCGACAAAATAAAAATCAAACACAAGGAGACCCAGGGGAACAGGCTTGCCAGGTTCCTGCTCAGAACAACAAGGAAACCGGAAAGCGCCTTTTCAACTTCTCTTATAGGCAACAATCTGGCGTATACGACCGCAAGCATTCTAACTACCATAATCCTGTACAGGTATATAAAATCTTATACCCCCATTGTAGTAACGATAATAATTACGCCATTAATGGTAGTTTTTGGGGAAATCATTCCCAAAATGATTTTCAGAAGGCATGCGAACAGCCTTATGTTAAAAAGCATCCCCATGATTATTTTTTTTTCCATAATATTCTTCCCTATCAATCTGGTTTTTATCGGCCTTTCGAAACTTCTCAATATTGTCTTTAAAAGAAAATCGAGGAATGTTTTTCTGACAAAGGATGAGCTTGTAAAGGTTCTTACTTTAAGCGGCAACATAGAGGAATTCAAAGAATATGACAGAAAAATTATAAAAAGAATATTTGACTTTGGCAATAAAACGGCAAAAGATATTATGATACCACTTATTAATGTTGCGGCTGTGGAAGAAAGCGAGGAGGTTTCTCGCGCCCGCGAAATGATAATAGAGTCGAATTACTCAAGAATTCCTGTTTACAAAGAAAGGATCGACAACATATCTGGAACGGCTCTTGCGTTCGATATATATAAATTCGAAAACAGGAATAAATTAATAAGAGAAATTGAAAAACCCATGATTTTCGTTCCTGAAACTCTTAAAATTTCATCTATCATGATAAAAATGCAAAAAGGGAGACATCAGATAGTAACGGTCGTAGATGAATATGGCGGCGCGTCGGGAATTTTGACCTTCGAGGATATATTGGAAGAAGTGGTGGGAGAAATAAAAGACGAAACCGACGAAGAAGAACCGATGTATAAAAAAATAGGCAAAAACACCTATATTGTGAATGCCATGCTCGCGCTGGATGAACTTTCGGAGCTCTTCAACCTGAAAATTGAGAAAGACCCCGAAGCAGATTATGAAACACTTTCCGGCTTAATCACGGAAAGGGCCGGTAGAATACCTGTTCGGGGGGAAAAATTCTCTATAAAAAATATTAATTTTATCGTCACAAAAGCGACAAATAAATCAATAAAAGAGGTAATTATTAGTTTTTAACCTCCTAATGCCCTGTCGATCATTTGTTTAAAAGCGGTTTTTGGCGCAGCCCCGACTATTTGGTCGACAGCCTTTCCATTTTTAAATAAAATAACCGTGGGAATACCCCTTATTCCATATCTTCCCGGAATCGCCTGGTTTTCGTCAACATTTACCTTACCGACCTTAACTTTGCCGTCATAATCGGTTGCGAGTTCATCTATAATCGGGGCGACCGCCCTGCAGGGGGCACACCATACCGCCCAGAAATCTACAAGAACAGGTTTGGATTCTTTCAACACCTCTGTATCAAAATTAGCATCGGTAAATGCCAGAACCTTCTCAGATGCCATAATTAATTCGTCCTCCTTAAATTAAATTTGTTTTTATAATATTTTTCTTATACTTTATAGGCTTACCCTCTGCTGGGACCTTAAAATCAGAGAATCCGCAATCTTATTAAACACCGACCTTACTTCCTGGTGCACGTCCTTTGTCATGATCGGCTCGCCCTTGTCCGATAATTCGCATATTTCAGGAACAATCGGAACTTCGCCGAGAAAATTAACACCAAGTTTTTCTGCGGTATCCTTTGCCCCTCCATGCTTGAAAATATCCGAGCGTTTTCCGCAGTGGGGACACATAAAATAGCTCATATTTTCCACTATTCCGAATATTGGAATATTAACCTTATCAAACATGCCTAATGACTTCCTGGCATCAATAAGGGAAATATCCTGCGGGGTCGAAACCACTATTGCAAAATTTATTGGTACCGTTTGGACTAGGGTAAGCTGGATATCGCCCGTTCCGGGGGGTAGGTCGACGACGAGAAAATCGAGTTCGCCCCAATCGACATCTTTCAGGAACTGGGTTATCACTTGCATTACTACGGGACCCCTCCAAATTACAGGGGTATCTTCGGGAATCAAAAACCCTAAAGACATTAATTTTATCCCAAACTTTTCGATCGGGACGATCTTATTCTTCATCGTAACATCGGGCTTTTTATTTATTCCCATCATTGTGGGCACGCTTGGTCCGAATAAATCCGCATCCAAAAGTCCTACCTTCTTGCCTTGCTGCGCGAGACTAATAGCTAAATTAACGCTAAAGGTTGATTTTCCGACTCCCCCTTTGCCGCTTGCGACGGCGATTATATTTTTAACCCCGTGAATCGGGGCCCGGTCCTCAAACGGGTTTTTACTTTTTTGACCGTGTTCTTCAGAGCCGCAGCTGCAGGAACTTCCCTCATCGTGCTCGTCCGTACCGCAACCGCAGCCGCCATTATCTAATTCTTCTTCAAAATGACCATTGTTTTCAGAATCATGATTATTCATTGACGCACCTCTATTATTTGTTTATGAATATTTAAATATTAATATATTTATATTATCATAATTCATTTGCCGTTTCAATACATAAGTTAAACGGCTGACGGAACCTTAAACGCGTCCATAAACGCGCTAACGGAAAACTCGGCCTTACCAGGGCCAGCTTCACCGTATCCTTCCGGAACGGGCAAATTATATTTGTCATGAAGCTCATGCCATTTAATAAGGAGTCTGGCGTAATATTCGAGGGGCGCCGGTTTGTTCCCTAATTTTCCAAGCGCGCTTGTTTTTTCCGGGCACCATGTGGTGTATCTCGGTATCACCTTCCTAGACATAAAAAATTCCAGGCCTTCCGAGGTGGAGTTAATCGCGTCATCGATATTGTCGAACCCGAATGGCCTGGATAATTCGACCCCTCCCACGAAATTCGGGATAACCCTGTATTCCCCGAATACCGATACCGCGTCGACTATCCTTCGTATCCATTCGTTTCTTCCGATGAACCTGGATTTTCCCGGGCATATCTTTTCAAAAAGAGCTTCGTCCCACACCTCGAAATTGGTGTGATAAATGGATGCCCCAGCGTCTTTTAACCTCTTAAGATTTTTTCTATCATGGGCCTGAACAACTACCTTGCTGAGCCACCTTCCTTTGAATTTATCTTCCACCCTTTCAAGGAACCTCACATAAAAATCGACCTCGGAATCGCCCTTGAATTTAATTTCGTCTATTATGCTCCCGCCGGTTAAGGTATAAGCGCCCGCCGTGGAATCATTCGAAGAACCTATTATTTCCAAGGCTTCAATGATATCTTCTATAGATTTTACAGCAGAATAATTTTTATTATGCTTTTTCTGATTCAAGTAATTGGAATTCATGTCGCAAAATCCGCATTCTTCTTTAACTTCAAAGTACTGGCACATCCTGAAGACGGCAAGATATATGAGATAGCCCCATTCTATGGTTGGTGCGATATCCCTTACAGATTTCCCTGATGGGGTCTTCTCGAGCATATAGGATTTTTCGGGTGAAAAAACTACGTCTGCGACATAAATCCCGTCAAGGGTAAGGACAAACTTGCCGGATTCCTTGCTGTACCCGACCCTGTAAGGTGAACATTTATTAATTCTAACGGAAATAATTGTTTTCCTAAGATCGTAAGGACCGTTTATAACGGCAATCTCTTCGGGGAATTTAGCGGAAATAACATCCCTGTCGTTATCAATGTTGAATGAAAAAATGAAATACGACTTGCCGGAAAATTTCTCATCCCTTGGAATTTCCTCGAAAAAAATGCCTTGCCTCAGGATATCTTCCTTAAGGATTGCTTCGGGAGGCAATTCGCCTTCAAACTTTTTTATAAACGATTCCAGTTCATCGATGTTTTTTCTTTTCATAACCGCTATTTTATTATAATTATTCAAATATTTCAATTAGCGCCATTGAAAATACGCTTTCTTGCAAAAAATTGTTTATGATATAATAAACTATTACGAAAAAAGCAATATTAGTGTTATTATATGCAATAACATATTTGCAAGGAACTTAGGAGAAGTTTTATGAATATATTGAAGGCTAAATTTTATATACTTCTAAGCATGGTCTTTCTAAACAGGGAAAAATTAATCCTGGACAGTATTTCGATATTTCCACCTGATTACAAGAAAATAGGATATTTGAGCGAAATAGAATTCACAATATTCGCATATTTTAATTATAAATATATCCATTCCGGACCGGAAGAAAAAAAGAATTTTGAAAAAGACGGGGTCATCGCTTCCTATTCGGAATTAAACAAACTTTATATTTCCACTCCTCATCTCGCGACGGTGCTTAAAAACCTCCAGGATATCAAGCTTATCAAAAAATCTATTACTGCGGAAGACAAAAGAAAGACAAATTATATTTTATCCTTCGATAATCTAAGGAGGTTTAACGAAATTAATATAAACGCCCTTAAATTCTTTGAATTTGAAGATTCGGACAATCATATTCTGAACACGATAATCAAAGGGGCCGTGGACATTTTAAAGGAAAATAAAATTATAACCCTTTCCCAGAAAATGAACCTCGCGTCTTCTTTAAGTCAGGACGGAAATTATCAGAAATTTTATTACATAGCCTCCTCTTTATGGATAAGCAGGTATCTACTTAGGGATTTCCAGATCAAGCTCATGGGTCCTTCTGAGTTTATGGTATACGCAATAGTAATAAAAAACTACCTGGGGAATGATAAAAAAGCTATCACAACCAAAAAAGTAAAAGGAGAGACCGGCCTTACCTCTTCCATGATAAGCCAGAGCTTTAAAAAACTCATAAACGACGGGATAATTACAAGGAAAGAGGTTTCTAAATTTAAAGTATATTTCTATATAAACCAAAAAAATTTAGAGAAAAGGCTTGAGGAAAACACTAAAATAGTCGACGCCATAACAAAAAAAATCGGACCTCAAGACATCGCTGGGTTTGAGAAATTCGTAGAAAAGCTCAACAAACGGCTTTCCACGAAATTAAATAAACTGGAATCCAAAAGAATCTGCCCCCAAGAAAAATGCGGAATGGAAATCCCTTTTATGCCCGGTTTTAAGTTTTGCCCATATTGCGGCGAAAAAGTTATTTAACTACAACCAGCCTTGAGCTCAGAGCGGTAATTACGCTATTAACTTTAATGATGGATTCGTAAATATACACTTTAGGCGTTTTCTTTGGAAGCGTTACGGTCAAATCTGTTTTGTAATATCCTTCTTCAGTGATATTTGTAGTGGAGGAATGGCTATAATAGATTTTACCATTAAGTCCTTCTAAAATCCTCGTTTCATTTATCTCAGCGTTGCCAAGGGAGGTCTTGCTTCCAAGGACGTTATATTTCATGAAGAGATTGATTTTTTTTCCTGCCTCGGCATACCTGGGAACCGTATAGATCTTAAGATTTGAAATTAAAACCCCTTTTACCTCATTTGGATTGATTTTTATGCCCTGGGGAGGGTCATAGATAAATTCGTTGCTTGCAAGCCTGTATGGAACATTGGAAAATGAAAGGCCCTTTATGCCCCCTTCTCTCGTGACGACATATTCTCCGGTGAAATATCCGACCCCGTAGCCGATGGAAGCCCCCGCGGCAGTTCCGATTATTGCTCCAATCGGCCCTCCGGTCAAAGCCCCTATTACAAAGCCCGTTCCCGCGCCTATTATTGCCCCGGTGGTTCCGCTCGCCGCGGTACTCTGAGAAGTAGCGCATCCGCTGAGGGAAGAAGAAGCAACAAACATGGAAAATATAATTATTGCTATTATACCGGCTTTTTTCTTAATTCCTGACTCCATTTTTTTAACCTTCATTTTTAACCCCTTTTAACAAAATAATTATAAACCTGTATAAATTTAAATCGGAAAAAAATTAATTTTCTTGAGTTATAATTTTATTCCAGAAATATTGTATTTTCCCTGGTTTCAAGTCCCGCTTTGATAAAAAGCAGGATATAATCCCTTAAATGTCTTGTAATGAGGAAATTATGCCTGACGTGCTCACGGGCATTCTTTCCAAGCTCCGCGGCGTATGAGGCATTCTGAAGAAGCTGCTTGACATATAGCGCAGTTCCCTCGATAGTTTTTGATAATAGACCGGAACGCCCATGGGTAATCTGAAGGAATATTCCGCCGACGCCGGAGGCGACTACCGGTTTCGATTTCCAGAGACTTTCCGATACAGTCAGTCCAAAACCTTCTTTGATGGATTTTTGCAATATGACGGTGGAGGCCCTTTGAAGGGCGTTAATCTCGATATTGCTTTCCGGAGGAAGGTTTAGAACAAAAATGTCCTTATCATCTCCTGCCTTTTCTACAACCTCTTTATATACCTCCATTCCTTCCGGATCATCGGTAGCGCCGCCCCCCGCCAGGACAAGCTGGCAATCTACGTATTTCTTTACGAGCCTGTAAACGTCAATTACTCCAAGGGGGTCCTTAAGCCTGTCGAACCTTGAAATCTGGGTTACTATATTTCTTGAAGGGTCTATTTTAAATTTTTCCAGGACACCGCTTATTGTCTCCGGAGACAGTTCTTTATTTTTATCCGAAAGAGGGTCTATAGAAGGAGATATTAAAACCTGGGGTATTGTCAATTTTTTTGAGAAAAGAGGTGACGAAAAAACCGAATAATCATAGTTGTCGATAAATTTCTTTAAAAAATTAAAAGCTCTGGCATTTGCGTTGCTTATATCTATATGGCATCTCCATATGAATTTTTTGTCTTTATGCCCGGGCCTTTTTTTTACCTGTATTAGGCCTATCGGCTGGGGATCATGAATGAACACTACATCGCCGTTGAAATTTATTTCTTTGAGGTTGCGCTCCGTTACCTCCGTAAAATATTTAAAATCCTGTTCGGGAATATCAATATTCATCCCGTGCAGGGCATTGTGGATTTTTTTTGTAATTTCAAAGAATTTTCCATCGCCTTTTATAAGATCCCATCTGGCATCTACGCCTGTTTCCTTTAAGAGGGGAATCATCCTTGCCAGGATTTCAGCTACTCCTCCCCCAACCGAAGTTGAATTAATATTCTGTATTATTTTCCCCTTTAGGAAAGACGCAAGTTTCTGGATTTCTTCTATGATTTCTTCGCCTGCTATACTTTTATAATCGTTTATGGATGCCATGGCTCATTTACCTTAATGAATAAATTACAGATAACCTTCCACAAGCTTTATTATATTTAATTTCAGGTTATCCATCGTGATGGTGTATGGATCAAGATTTGAAATTTTTTTTGCCAGTTCAGGGATCTTCAACTCGTTTCTTATCCACATGGAAAAGTCGTTGGACGTTTTGATATTTATTCTGAAATGGGCCTCAAAATAATGATAATAAAAGGAAAATATTGATGTTGTTTTTAAAATATCATGAAATTCCTGCAGGGTGAAAGCGCTTTTTCCCGTATCCATTGCGAATGTTATCGCTTTCATGAAATTAAACCTTTCATTAATCTCTGTTTCTCTCGTCTTCCTTTTCCCCTTTCCATATTTAATAAAGTTGCTTATCACGTTTATTAGCTTTGCCTTGTATTCCCCCAGGGAATTATAATCGAAAATATCTATAGCGGAAATTTCCTCGGCTAATGATGATTCTCCCAGCCTGAAATTTATCCAGTATGCGAAATCGTTCGGGGCGGATGGGGTAAGATAATGGTGCTGAATCAAGTAATGGTGGGTATGATAATAAATGATTGAATCGTCGGAAAGGGTAATCCCCTTAAGAAGCTGGTCGAGGTTAACGGCGTAATTGCCGGTAAGCAGAGGCAGCGTAGTCCTTGTAAAAAACCTGAATTGAGAACCGGCGCGAATACCGGCGCCTTTACGGGGTTCGTTATCGTCCACTTTTTATATTTATCAACCTTTTCAGGTTGCCCTAAATCAATTTAGAGAATAATCTTTATCTTATTTATACCATGTTAAGGGCAAAAAGGAAATTATAGGCCCAATCGTAAATATCGTTTTCTTTTATAATATTTTGCATTTTTTCCATTCTCCTTACCTTCTCGTCCCTGTCCATAAACAGGGCCTTATAAATGGATTCCGAAAAACATTCGGTATTGAACGGGTTTACCAGAACCGCGTCCAGAAGTTCTTTGGCCGCCCCCGCGAAACGCGATAAAACCAGCATTCCCCTGCAATTTGCGCTCGAGGAGATATATTCCTTGGCCACAAGGTTCATTCCATCGTGCAGAGGGCTTACGATTACTAAATCTGCCAGCCTGTAATAGGCAAGGTAGGTTTCAAGGTCAAGCTGTTTGAAATATCTTACGACCGGATACCAGTCCCCGGTCCCGTATTTCCAGTTTATCTCCTCAGAAAGACTGTTTATATCGTCATTAAATCTTTTATACGCGTCTAAATGGACCCTCGACGGCACTCCAAATTGCAAAAAGACGAACTTGCCCCGGAGTTCGGAATAATTTTCCAGAAGCCTGTCTATCGCCTTTAGTTTTTCTATTATTCCCTTCGTATAATCCAGCCTGTCGACCGAAATGGCAAGATACTCATATGGGTGCTCTATAATTTCATCTTTATTTTGAATATCGGATATTATATTTTCCACTTTTTCTGAATCTGCAAGATGCTGGAGATATTGAAAGTCAACGCTTATTGGGCATGGCATTATCTTTGTCTTGTGTCCTTTATAGGTTACGGTATAATCCGCCCAGTTCACCTGCGCTTCAAGTTCCCACTCGCAAACCCTTAGAAAATTCTGACAGTGGTACGATATGTGAAACCCTATGAGGTCATTGGATAAAAGTCCCTCCAGCAGCGCCTCTTTCTCGGGGCAGATGGAAAATACCTCTGGATTGGGCCAGGGAATATGCCAGAATATGCCGACTTTAATCTTACTGTCATATTCCTTTAAATATTTTGCGCAACGGGCAAGGTGATAATCCTGGAGCCAGATTATATTTTCAGGTTTACCCTCCCCGGTTTCGGGGGAATTATTTTTCAAAGTTTCTATCTCTTCCTTGATTACGGCCGCAAATTTTTTATTCACTTCATCATAGGCGAGGAATTGATAAGAATTAAATACCGGCTTTACATATACTATGTGGCATAAAGGCCATAAAACGGAATTCGCGTAACCGTAATAATAATCGTTAATTTCCTGTTTAGAGAGAAATATCCTTTTGATGGCGTAATACTCGTTTTCCTCTTCTGAGGTAATTTTTATCCTGCCGGAGCTGTCCGAAGAGGCCTTATCCGCGCTCCCGCTTCCATAGGCAACCCAGGTCCCGTTAAGGGTTTTCATAATCGGTTCGATGCCTATCGTAAGTCCGCCGACCGATTTAACGCTTTTTATCTTTTTCCCGACATATTCGTGGGCTACCGGTTCCCTGTTGGAAACCACAATTAAATTAACATTTCCGAGTTTTTCCTTTATAAGATTTTTAAAATATGATTTTTCCATATATAATTATTAATAAATTATAATATTGAAAATTTTATGCTGCTTAACGGAATTGAAAACATAGGTGAAATAAAAAAATTATTCAGGAGATTCAAGCCTGATGTGGTTTTATTTTGCCTGGACTTCGATGGAACGCTCGTTAAGATATCCCGGAATCCTTATGATGTCGCCATTCCAGGGGAATTAAAAGAATTCCTTGTCAGGGCGAGTATGATCGAAAATGCTTATTTTGCTATCCTTTCGGGAAGAGCGCTTATTGATATTATAACAAGGATAGGGATAAAAAACAATATAATCTATTCCGGCACACATGGCTTTGAAATAAAAAGTTATTACAGAACTCTTAATTTAAATTATACCCTAAAAAACTCGAAATATTATATTTTCCTTTTAAAACGGCTTTTTAAAGAAGTCGAAAAACTACATATAAAAAACCTCATACTCGAAGATAAAAAATACTCGGTAGCCCTTCACTACAGGATATTAAACAGCGAACAAACAAAAAACCTTAAAGCCGGGGTCAGGAACATAATGAAGAATAATACTGAATTCAATGAGCGTTTGCATATAACAAGGGGAAAAAAACTAATCGAGATAAGGCCAAAAGTGGAATGGAGCAAGGGAAGCACCGCCGGTTTAATAACCGAAAGGTTAATTGAAAGACTGGAAGGGGGTTCAAAAAAAAGAAAGGTAAAAATACTGCGGGTAAATGTCGGGGACGACCTCACGGATGAAACAATGTTTACCCAGGATTATGATTTTAAGGTAAAAACGGACGCTACCTCAACCCGGGCCGTGGTTAAAATGCTTAACTGCGTTATAGGAAGAAAATCAAAAACATCGGCAGCTTATTTCCTTAACAGCCACAAGCAAACGCCCTTTTTTATAGAAAAGATCATCGAATTATTCGAAGGCTGCATGCCCAAATAAACGGTCAGTCTTTCTGGATTTCATTCCTGACCCTCGGAAGGGAACCCGGGTATTTCTCTCCGATATATTTTATTAGCTTTTCCCTTACAAGGCATCTTAGGTCCCATAATTTTGAAGAGTCGGACGCGCTTAAGAGGGCCCTCAATTGCAAGGATTTATCTGTCGAGTCAGTAACCTGGAGGCCCCATGCCTGGTTATCCCATAAATCCGATTCCTTGAGAATATTGAGAAGCTCGTTCCTTATGTCTTCAACATCTATTTTGTAATCCGTATAAATAAAAACCGTGCCCAGAAGGTTCGCCGAGAACCTTGTCCAGTTCTCGAAGGGGTTTTCGATAAAGTAGCTCACCGGGATAATTAGGCGCCTTAAATCCCATATCCTAAATACCACGTACGTCAGGGATATTTCTTCCACCCTCCCCCATTCTCCATTGACGACCAGTACGTCGTCAATCCGGATAGGTTGTGTAAACGCGACCCTCAGGCCGGCCATAAACAAATTGAGCGATTTCTGCGCCGCGAAACCTAAAATAATGCCTATCACGCCCGCGGAGGCAATAATTGTAGTTCCGACATCCTTGACCGGCTTAAACTGCATAAGGATAATGGATATTGCTATAAGAAAAATAGCTATAATAATTATCTTTTTCAAATAGCTTACCTGGGTGTAAATCTTCCTCGAGGAAAGATTGTCCGGCGTCGACAACTTATGTTTCCTTAATATAACTTCCTCTAAAATATAGGAAAACTTTATAGCTCCGAAAGCAAAAATCAATATGTATAGTATGATTACGACTCTTGCGAGTATCGCCGGGGTATTAATGTTATGAAAATGAATTATGGGGGCGACGACGGAGAATGCAAATATGGAGATTAAACCGGCCAGAAAAGACCTCAGATGCCGGGGTGCAAGATCAGAAAATGGTAGGTGCCTTGAAGCGTAATTATATATCAGGAAGAAAAGAAGGGAAAGCACGTAACCAAGGATAACCGAACCGGCGCCTGAAAGTAATATTATAAAAATATCGCTTATATTTTTAAAATTTATCATAGTATAATTAAGGTAAAATTAATTTAATCTAATTTCTCAATATGGGCGATATAGGAAAAATTCTAATTATAGCCGGTTTAGTTTTATTGATAGCAGGAATTATTTTTATTTTATATCCCAGGCTTCCCCTGGGGAAACTGCCGGGGGATATCATAATCAAAAAAGGAAGTTTTACTTTTTACTTCCCCCTTGCGACATCCATTATAATAAGCATCATTCTGACGATCATTATATATTTTATCGGAAGACATTAATAATCTGATCCTGCCTTACTATTTCCCCGTATTTTTTCAATATCAAGGAATACCAGAATTATTTCTGCGGCCCCCCATAACAACAAAAATTCGACTATTACCCCTAAAACAGTTTCAAAAAACCCCGGTACACCGACAGAGCCGGCCGAATAAAGCATGTGAAACGCTATTATAATCCCCACAACAAGAATCACGAGAGCTATATAATACGAAGTGATGAAGAAATAAGGCTAAGCCCGGGATATTTTTAATTCCTTATTTCACTTGAAAATTTAAAGAAGGATAAATAATTCATAAAGGCCTCCTGTTTATTATTTTGTATATTAGAATTATACAGGCAATTTTCCAATATTCAATTATTTATCCCCCTGGTGCCGAGCATGTTAAGCTTGAATTTTCTTATAATGCCGGGAGCAACCGCCTCGCCCTTCCCTACTTACCCTGGCAATTTCAAGCATCGGAGTGCTGGTATCTATCCCCTTGACATAAGCACCTTTTCTTGCCGCAAGAACAGTCAAAGACCCCGTGCCGCAACCTACATCCAGTACCTGTTGACCCCCCTTAATATAATCCGCGAGCCTGCCATAAGACTTGTCCAATTTACCCATGGTGAGAAAGCGTATGCCCGTATCATATCTTCGGGGAGAAGACTCCATGATTTTCATCAATACGTAAAGGCTCATTCAAGTATTTCCCAATAACCCCGCGGTATTAATTTATCTTACATCTCATGCGCGCTCTTACAAATTTTTTATCTTTTTAACATATATTTTATAAAAACCGCTTTCTTCGATAACCCCCAGAAATCCATCTGCCATGCCGATTTTATTCAACCAATATTGAATTTCTTGTATTTTATTTTTATCTACCGCAATAAATTCGATCACGGTCTCCTCTTTACAATATCTTATATCGGATATAAACTGGACATCGGGGCCGGCGCAACACGAAGGTAGTCTTGAATCGATAATGATATCAGGTTTAATGTTTATTAATAGCGGATTGTCCAATCGCGCCCCCTAACTTCATCATCCGTTTGGCGATACTTATTTTCAGTATCCATCATCCATTTTATCGAAGGCTAATTTTTTAACCATTATAACACAACCTCCCTTAAAAGGCCATTTAATATCCTTTGCCTGTGTAGTATAATAATTAATAAGAAACTAAAATCTAATGGAAAAAATGTTTGAAGAAGGCATTGACATTATAGAGTGCTGCAAAAAACCCGGGCAGTTTTCCGGCATTATAGAAGTTTCGTCCAAATGGAACGCCTCCGATTATGTCGGTTCGATAAAATGCCGCATAATTAATTCCTTCAGGATGAAATATAAAATAGATCCCGGACTTTACAGGATTGGAGAGCCGGACGAAAATTCCGATGTTTTTGCGAGCGCGAATTACAAGCTGAGTTTCGACATATTGAGGAAATCGCTTGCCGGATTAAACGCCTGGATACTCGTCCTG
>JAKAPT010000002.1 GCA_021806885.1 bacterium
AGAAGACCGCCCCCAAGGCCCTGGGCTATGCCCATTGTCCCGGTATCCGCATCTATTACGGGTATCACGCAAGCCGGATTTGTAATAGGGACAACCCTTGAACCGCTATCGCCGGTTTCTATCACCCTTCCCACGACCCCTCCGCTTGAGATTACTCCATCCCCTACCGCGACGCCGTCGCGGGTCCCCTTGTCTATATAAAGGCTTTTGAACCATCCCTCAAGGCCGTGATAGGAAACGGAAGCCGGGATTAATTTTAACTTTAAGGAACCCTTCAGGGATAAAGCGGATTTAAGCTTTTCGTTTTCCGCCCTGTAGGATTTATCTTTTAAAAGATTCAGCTCAAGCACGTTCAGGCGCGCCTTAAGAATGCGGTTTTTCTTTTTCACTTGAAGAATGTCCATGTAATTCCTGTAAACCTTTTCAGTCAAAAAAACGGGGTAATCCACAACCCTGTAAATCCCGTAAGCGGAGTTCGAGATGAACCCCGAAAAAAGGCCCGTGAATTTTACGCCGTTTAAGGACAGGATGTAGAAAAAAGCGGAAACGAGTATAACCGCGGACAGGATGATGGAGTCTATATGTTTCTTAAAACGGAATTTTCTTGGAAATAACGGCACGACTAACTCTCAAGTATTATATCCTTCAGGACGTCAAGCTCGTTAAGGGCCTTTCCGGCGCCTCTTACCACGCACGTGAGAGGGTCGTCCGCCACTACCACGGGAAGTTCCGTATGCTCCCTGATAAGGACGTTCATATTCTTAAGAAGGGCTCCGCCACCTGCTAGAAAAATACCCCTGTCGATAATATCCGAAGAGAGCTCTGGAGGAATCTTTTCTAGCGTGGTCTTTATGGCATCCACAATCTGGGACGCGGGTTCGGAGATTGCCTCGAGAATCTCGGAGGAAGAAACCTCGATAATCCTGGGAATGCCGGTTACCATATCGCGGCCCTTAATGCTCATTTTCGATTCTTCTTCAGTGGGGTAGACCGTTCCTATGGTCATCTTTACAAGCTCGGCTGTCCTGTCTCCTATAAGAAGGTTATATTTTTTCTTGACGTAATGAACAATAGCTTCGTCTATTTTATCCCCGCCGACCCTCAACGATTTAGCGTACACCACCCCCGACATGGAGATTACCGCGACTTCGGTCGTTCCGCCCCCGATATCCACGATCATGTTTCCGGCGGCTTCGGTTATGGGAAGCCCCGCTCCTATCGCGGCGGCCATCGGCTCTTCTATAAGGAAAACGAGCCTTGCCCCGGCGGCCTCGGCGGATTCCCTGACCGCCCTCCTTTCCACGGCGGTAATACCGGATGGAACCGCGACGATTACCCTCGGCCTTACCATTGTTTTCCTGTTGTGAATTTTCTGTATGAAATATTTGAGCATGGCTTCCACGACTTCAAAATCTGCGATAACTCCCTCCTTCATAGGCCTTATCGCGACTATGTTTCCAGGGGTCCTTCCAAGCATTTTTTTCGCGTCCTTCCCGACGGACAAAATCTTTTTTTCCCCGCGGGTGTTAATATGGACGGCGACGACGGAAGGTTCGTTGGAAACTATCCCCTTGTCTTTAACGTAAATAAGCGTGTTCGCGGTCCCAAGATCTACCGCGAGGTCGTTGCTGAAAAATCCGATGATGCTGTCGATAAGCATATTGAAACCTCTTTATGAAATATTTTTAAAATTAACGGATTATATTAAAATAATTAACGTTATCAATGATATATTATTTTGCTTCACTTTAGCAACTAATATTTATTTTATGGATTTTAACCCTCCCTTCTGATAAGATATAACTTGTATATGGAACAAAACGTCTCGGAAAAAATTTTAGTATCCGGTATCAGGGAAAACCAGAAGGTTGACTCCCTTTTCCTGGTAAAAAGCAAGACAATCGCTACCGGAAAAACCGGAAAACCTTATATATTCCTCAGGCTTTCGGATAAAAGCGGCGAAATCAAGGGGTATATCTGGGACAACGTGGAAAAATATTCCGGCGGGTTCAAAGCAGGAGACATAATAAAAATAAAATCCAGGTCGTCCGCTTTCCAAAACGAAATCCAGCTAGGAATAACGGAGGCGGAAAGAATAGATAAAGGCAGCCTCAGCGAAAATATCCTTTCTTTTTTTCTTAAATCCACGAAATACGATACAAACAAGATGTTCGGCGAGCTCTTAAAAATAATCGACGTAAACGTTAAAAATGAATATATTTTAAGCCTTATAAAAAAATTTACGGACGACCCGTCCTTTGTCAAGAAATTAAGGACGATGCCGGCTGCCAAGTCGATTCACCACAGCTATGTCGGAGGGCTTTTAGAGCATACGCTAAGCATGCTGAAAATAGCCGTGTTCCTGGCGGACAATTATGCCCCGTATGTCAATAAGGACATACTGATAGCGGGGGCGCTGCTTCACGACGCCGGAAAGATGGAAGAGCTTTCGAACAAAAATGACGCGACGGAATATTCCGACGAGGGAAGGCTTATCGGCCACATCGTCCTGGGAGCGGCCGCCGTCGACAGGAAGATTTCAGAGATTAAGGGGTTCCCTGAGGAACTAAGGCTTCTTATCCTTCATCTCATCATTTCCCATCATGGGGAACTTGAATTCGGTTCTCCAAAGAGGCCCAAGACTATCGAGGCGCTTTTGCTTCACTTTATAGATAACATGGACGCAAAGGCCAACATATTCATGGACGTCTATGAAAGCCAGCAAACCCCGTGGAGCCAGTATTACAAACAACTTGACAGGTATATTCTTAACCCGGCTTTATTCTCCCTGAAGGACCGCGATGAAAAGGAGGATGGAAAAGACGACAACCGGCAAGAGGTTTATTCCGGGGAGCTTTTTTAGGACGCCTGCCATTATTCATCCCACATTATCGTACTGCCTTAACCTGAATTTTGCCCCCAGGCTCCCGGCGATTTTCCTGGCCAGCTCCACGTCGAGGCCGGGCAGGTCCACGGCGGTCGCCGTAACCTCCCCTATATGTTTTCTCGATTCCCTTATGAACTCTATGACCGCGGCGTAGGCGTCCGCGTCTCCTTTTTTTAGCTCCGGCATACATACGTTATTGTAAAACTCCCTGTTGTGGGCGTTAAGGCTTACGCTCACGGAATCTATCACGCCTCCCAGAAATTCCGGGATATTCCTGCCGTAAACCGCGCTCGCGAGGCCGTCCGTGTCAAGCCTGGTTTTTATGTCCATTCCAAGGGCTTTTCCATTTTCCTTTATCATCGCGGCCGCCCTCCTTAACGCGTCCAGACGCAGGGTCGGCTCACCAAGGCCGCAGAACACGACCTCGCTAAAATCGTAATACCGGAAGACCGAGGAAACTACTTCGTCAGGGGAAGGCTCTTTTTTTAGCAGGAGGTTATATCCCCTTACGTTGTAATTATTCTTCCGGTCCCGGTATTTAGGACAGAAGGAGCACCTGTTCGTGCATTTATTGGTGAGATTTACATAGACGGAGTTCCTTATCTTGTAAGCCACGGCCGGATAAAATCCCGGGACGTTGTCAAGTGAAAACAGGTTTACCGTATTCTGGGTCGTAAGGCCGTCAAGCCTCGAAAAATCAACCTCTTTTAATTCGGAAAGGGTCTTAAGGACAAAACGCGCGTATGAAGGTTCGTTTCTTTTCCCTCTGAAACCGTCCGGTGAAAGATACGGGCTGTCTGTTTCAATCAATATTTTTTCATCGGGAATGTCCTTAGCGAGGGCCCTTAAATCCCCGCTGTTCTTATAGGTGATGTTGCCCGAGAAAGAAATAAAAAAACCGAGTTCCAGGAATCTCCCCGCTAACCCGGTGTCTTTAGAAGAAAAGCAGTGGACGACCCCGCCGTAAAAGCCGCCCGGAAGATTGATATATCCCTCAAGAATTTCAAGGGCTTTTTCATAGGCGTCCCTAATGTGGACTATTAGCGGAAGCCCGTATTTCACCGCGAGTTCGATCTGGAACCTGAAGAGCTCTTCCTGGAGCCGTTTCGCGTTTTCGAGCTCCTTCCCGGTGATGCCCGGCAAAAAATAATCCAGGCCCGTTTCGCCCACGGCGACAATCTTATCCTGGTTTTGAAAATAATATTCATCGAAAAGGCGGGACAAATCGTTAAAATCCTTAAAAGGGCTTTTAGGATGGACCCCTAACGTGGTTTTTATAAAATCGTGCGCGCTTACTATTTCTATGGTTTTTTCTATTCTTTCGTTACGGGCCAGGGAACCGATGGAAATAGCGTTCGTCACGCCGTTACCCCTCATCCTTTTGAGGACTTCGGGAAAATCCTGTTCATAATCACGCATTTCCAGGTGGCAGTGGGAATCTATCATTTTTTGGGAAAGAGCACCCCCCTTGCCTTTTCATCCATATTGATTTTATGCGCCCTGTTAAATATACCGCCCGCAAAACCCTTTAACCCTCCCCCTCTTTCTATTTTTACATTTTCAAATTCAAAAGGCCCGACGTTCAAAAGGGCATTTATCTTTCCGGAGGTTTCGGGCATAAAAGGATAAATAAAATACGAGGCGTAATATATGGAGACAAACGCGGTCCTTAGTATTTTTTTCAGCGTTTTAAGGCCGTCCTCTTCTTCGGGATTCAATTTCCAGGGGGCATTGTCGTTAATATATTTGTTTACCATGTTTACAAACCTGAACGCGTCCTCAAGTATTTTAGAAAATTCGTAATTATCATACCTTTCGTTAAGCCCTCCAGCCAAATCATCCGCAAACGATAAAAGCGGGTTATCCTCCCCGGCGGAAGCCCCGGGAATTTCTCCCCCCATGTATTTTGCCAGCATAGCGGCAGACCTAGAAACAAGATTGCCAAGGTCGTTCGCGAGATCGGAATTATACCTCGTGATAAAATTGTCGGGATTAAAATCCCCGTCAAGCCCGGGAGGCACTTCCCTTAAAAGATAATACCTTAGGGCGTCCGCGCCGTATTCGCTTATTAAATCAAGCGGGTCTACAACGTTGCCCAGGGATTTTGACATCTTTTTGTTGTCCATGAGCCACCAGCCGTGGGCAAATATGGTTTCGGGAAGGGGCAAATCCAGGGCAAAAAGCATTATGGGCCAGTAAACCGAGTGAAATTTAAGGATATCCTTCCCCACCACGTGGTTCGCGGTTTTAAAAAACCTGAGGAACGTTTCTCCCCCGTTTTTATTTCCATATTTTAGATAATCCCCGAACCCGATGCCCGTCAGATAATTCAGAAGGGCGTCGAACCAGACATATATGACATGATTTTCATCTCCCGGAACGGGAATACCCCATACGAAAGAGGTTCTTGATATGCTCAGATCGTTAAGCCCCTCTTTCAGGAAAGAAACGACCTCGTTTTTTCTGAAGGAAGGCTTTATAAACCCCGGGTGGCTTTCTATGTAATCAAGGAGTCTGGATTCATACTTGCCTAGTTTTAGAAAATAACTTTTTTCCTTGACGCGCGCGGCGGCCCTTCCGCACTGGGGGCAGTTGCCCTCGACGAGGGATTTTTCTGTAAGAAACGTTTCGTCGGGAACGCAATACCACCCCTCATATTCCGAGAGATAAACGTCGCCCTTTTCTAATAGCTTCTTAAACGCCGTCTGAACCGTGCTTTCATGGTCGGGATCGGTAGTACGGATAAACCTGTCAAAAGAAATATTAAGGAGCTTGAAAAGGTCCTTGAACTTGGTGTGGACGTCGTCCGCGAGCTTCCTGGGGGTTACCGCCCTCGCGGCGGCTTCCCTTTCTATCTTCAAGCCGTGTTCGTCTGTCCCGGTCATAAAAAAAACCCTGTAACCGGAAAGCCTTTTGAACCTTGCCACGCTATCGGCTATTATCGTGGAATAGGCATGGCCTATATGGGGCTTGTCATTTACGTAATAAATCGGGGTCGTGACAAAGAAATACCTCATTGATTTTCATCCCCGGAACCCTCTTCCCCGGAAGCGTAACTGCTGTAAAAGACGGGTCCTTTATTGTTGTCCGGTTTGCAAATCCCGCCCTCCTCGCCATACGGATCGAATGCTAGACAGCATAATAGCCTTCCGCAATAACCGGCCAGCTTGGCGGCTCCCTGGCACTGGGCCCTGGCGGTTTTAATCTGGACCCTGGCAAGTTCATGTATAAAAGAGCCGCAGCAGCACTCTCTTCCGCATACGCCGAGCCCCCCAAGAAGCTTGCATTCATCCCGGATATTAATCTGGCGCATTTCTATCCTCATATGAAACCGACCGGCAAGTATTTTAACCAGCTCCCTGAAATCGACCCTTTCATCGGCGCTGTAAAAAAATATAAGCTTATTTTCCTGGGAAAGAAACCTCACTTTGAGAAGTTTCATGAGGATCCCGAGTTTTTTCACCTGCGTCCTGCAAAAATCAATGCCGTCATTCTCTACCATGTAATGAAGAAATTTTTCGCCGGTTTCAAAATTATAAAGTTTCCTCAGTATCTCCGGCAGCGTACCCGCCCCCCTTTCCTCCACCTTGACGTCTTCCGCGACGGTTCCCCTGTAAATAGTATCGTCCTTAAGGGCTAATACCCTGTCCTCCGGCTTAAGCTCCAGGGCTTTCGCGTTAAATTCGACGGGGGCCGAATTTTCGTATAATTTAATTTTTACGATTCTCATTTGATAATTTGGTTAAGCGGGCTTAAGGGAGGATAAAAGACCGGAGAAATAGGAATCCGTAACGATTGTTTTGTTTAAGTTATATTCCATTTTATCCATGTAATTCACGGTTTTATCTATCATCCCTAAAAGCCCGGCCGATGTTACTCCGGGTTCATTTATGAATTTCCTTATTTCCTCAAGGATATCGCTATTATACAACAACTCCCCTCTTCCTGTCACAAAATAAATATAAATATCCCTTAAAATTAGAAGAAGCATCTCTGCCGCGCCGGAAGGCCTTCCGTGAAATTCCTTAATCATCCTTCCAAATTCATCGGATAAGCTGAAATATTCTAAAACTCCTTTCCGGTGCAGAAATAAGGGAGTCAATATATCGTTGATAAGGTACTTCCTTAAACCCTGATATCCTCCCTCCAGAAGTCTTTCAAAATCGGAAAAACTTCCGTTGGCGATCCTTGAAAAAACCATTAGGGAATCTTCTTCAAAATTATAATCCTCTCCATTGGCGCGTCTTTCCTTCACCGCGTTTATAAGGGCGTCGCCTGAAATTCCTCCGAACCTTAAAAGAGAGCATCTCGATATAATCGTGGGAAGAAGGCCGTTAATGTTCGAGGCTATAAGAATGAAACATACGTCCTCCGGGGGTTCTTCAAGTATTTTTAAAAGCGCGTTCATAGCGCTTTTGTTCATAAGGGGAGCGTCGTCTATTACGACGAATCTCCTTGTTTTAAAAGAGGGTTTCAGGGCCAGGATTGATTTAAGCCTGTTGACGGAGTCGAGCTTGATTATTCCCGAAACGGGTTCGATAATCAAAAAGTTCGGATTGGTTCTTCTCTCCGAACTTGCGCAGGAGGGGCACTTCCCGCAGGAGTAAAGGGGGACCGCGGAGTTTTTGTCAACGGCGGCGCCGTTTACAATAGCCCCGTAGTCATGGCATAATACGGACTTCGCGAATAAAGAGGCTATATACCTTTTTCCGGCGTTCTTTTGTCCGTGAAAGATAAACCCGTGGGGAATCCTCCCTCTCCTGAATACCTCGTTAAGAAACTCCGTTTCTTTTTCGTGCCCGACAATGCCCTGGATTTTAATTTCCATGGTTTCCTAATTATTCCTCAGTCTATATTGTAAAGATACATGGCGTCTCCAAAACTGAAAAGAGAATAGCCGTTTTTAATTGCCTCCGAGTATAAAGCCTTTGCCCGTTCAAGCCCGACGAGGGCGCTAATCATGATAAAAAGCGACGATTTAGGCTGGTGAAAATTTGTAATAAGGTTTTTCGTAATTTTGAATTTATATCCAGGGTAAATATAAAGGGATGTTTTTTTCTCCCGGATCTCGCTCACGGCCCCCATGTCATTCGCGGCCGTTTCAAGGCACCTTACCGATGAAGTCCCCGTAAGAATTATTTTTTTCCCGGACCGGGAAGCCCCGTTTATAATATTCGCGGATTTTTCCGGAATACTGAACGTCTCTGGATGCATCTCATGGTTTTCAATGATTCCTTCCCTCACGGGCGTGAACGTCCCCAGGCCTATATTCAGCGAAATACCGGTAAAAATCGCCCCTTTTTTTTCGGCGCTTTTAATAAGCCTGTCGGAAAAATGGAGTCCCGCGGTGGGCGCCGCGACGGAAAACCCGCATGAGTCATCCGAGTAAACCGTCTGGTAATAGACCTCGTCTATTTCTTCGGGTTCCCTTTTAAGATAAGGGGGAAGGGGCATCATGGCGCAGTGGTTAAAAATGAAGTCGAATTCCTTTGAGTCTTTTATAAGTATCTCATAAACCCCGTTTCCAAGGTTTTTTAAAACCTCGACCGGGGTATTATCATTCAGGTAAATCTTTTCCCCGGCCTTTACGGTTTTATGGGAATTCAAAAGAACCTTAAGCGCCAATGGAAAAAACAAGTTCTTCGGAAATTCGGAGACAAAAATCTCGACCTTTCCTCCGCTTACCCTCTTTCCTTTGAGCCTTGCCTTCTTCACCCGGGAGTTGTTAACGACCAGAACATCCCCTTTATCTATGTAGTCCGTTATTTGATAAAACCTTTTGTGCTCTATCCTGAAGTTTTTAACGTCGACCGCGAGAAGCCTCGAGCTTTCTCTTTCCCTCAAGGGATACCTGGCTATAAGATTTTCGTCGTATTCGTAGTCGAACAGGTTAAGTTCCATAAAAAATATTTTATTATATTCTCCGGTTTTAAACAACCGGGCGCTTTAAAAAAACCATTTTTTAATATATAATTTCACGGATGTTCAGGATTATAAAAAAGGACGTTAAAACCGCCGCGAGAACCGGGGAACTCGTTACGAAAAACGTGGTTATAAAAACGCCGGTATTCATGCCCGTGGGCACCCTTGGAACCGTAAAGTCGCTTTCCCCTTCGGAAATATTCGATGAGGGCTTCCATATAATGCTTGCCAATACCTATCATATCTTCCTGCGCCCTGGCATGGACGTAATCGAAAAGTTCGGCTCCCTGCGGAATTTCACGCGCTACCCGGGTTCAATCCTTACCGATTCCGGAGGGTTTCAGATATTTTCCCTGTCTAAATTTTCAAGGGTTACGGAAGAGGGGGCATCGTTTATGTCCCATATAGACGGCGCAACTCATTTCATGACTCCCGAAAAGGTTATCGGGATACAGGAAACGCTTGATTCCGACATCATGATGCAGCTCGATGTCTTCTCCGGCCCGGACGCGGCCAGGGAAAGGGCCGAAAAAGACCTTGAGATAACGCTGGACTGGGCAAAAAGATCGATATCGGCCAGGGATAACGGGAAAAGAAACGGAAACCTCCTTTTCCTGATATCTCAGGGAAATTTTTTCGAGGACCTCAGGGAAAAATCCGCCAAAAAAATCTCCGCCATGGATGCCGACGGCTACGCGATAGGAGGGCTTGCCGTCGGAGAAACAAAGGACGTCATGCTCAAGATGTTAAAAACCTCCGCCGCAAATCTTCCTGAAGAAAAACCGAGGTACCTAATGGGGGTCGGAAAGCCTTCCGATATAGCTAACGCCGTTGCCGCCGGAGTGGACATGTTCGACTGCGTGCTCCCCACGAGAAACGCGAGAAATGGTTTCGTCTATACCTCCTCGGGGACGCTGAATATAAAAAACGCTAAATACAGGACCGAAACAGGCCCTTTGGACTCCCTGTGCGATTGTTATTGCTGCAAAAATTTCAGCGCGGCCTATGTAAGGCACATATTCATGACAAAGGAAATCTTCTCCCAGAGGCTTCTTACCATTCATAATCTTCACTATTACGCCGGCCTTATGCGAAAAATAAGGAAAAGTATAGAAGACGGCATGTTCACGGACCTCTTAAATGAAATAAATCGCATGGAACATAATACTTTGCTTTGACATTATTTAAATTAAAATATATTATTATTTAAAATTTAAAATTCGTAATAAAAATAAAAATTAAATAATAAATATTCAGGAGGAACAGGTGGAAATTCTGCATGGTTTTTTAAATCTCTTCACGGTCGAGAACGCTTACGCCGCCGGTGCCGGCAAAGCTCAGGGAGGCTGGGAAAGCACGTTCATCGGCTTCGCCCCGCTCATCGCGATTGTCGTCATATTCTATCTTCTGGTTATTCTTCCCCAGCAAAAAAGGACGAAGGACCATAAAAAGATGGTAGAAGATCTAAAGGTTGGGGACGAGGTCCTTACTAACGGAGGAATAATCGGAAACATTGCCGGAATAGCGGACAAGGCGTTCACTCTCGAGATAGCGCCTAACGTCAAGGTTAAAATAGCCAGAAGCGCTGTCGCCGCGAGGACCCAGTCCGGAACCCAGGGCAAATAAACCGAGCTGCGGGCGAAACGGGGTTCAGCTAAGCGGAAAGCAAGCTCATGCAAATCGCCAAGGCTCCCTTACCATAACCAATATCATGGAGAGATTTATAAGGTGAAACCTGTAAAAACTAGAATAATATTAATTTTATCCTTTATAGCGATATCGGTTTTTTCAATAATACCTTCTGTTTATCCCAACACCCCGGGTTGGTGGAAGGGCATACTCGGAAATACCGAAATGCACCTTGGACTTGACCTTCAGGGGGGCGTTTACCTCGTCGAAAAAGTTGAAACAAACAAGGCCGTAAGCGAAAAGCTTTACGGGGATTATACCGATATAAAAAACTTTATAAACCCCTCGAACCCCGACGACCTGAAGTTTGAAAACGACCGCATAATAATAAGCGGAAGCCTCCTGAACAAGGAAAACGAAATCAGCGGTTACATAGGCAACCGGCATAAAAACCTGGAAATTTCCGGAAACATCATCTCTTTCAAGCCGTCCTCCGTTGCCCTTTTCAAGAAAGAGGCCGTTTCAGGGGCTCTTGAGGTCATGAGAAACAGGATTGACCAGTTCGGTCTTGTTTCTCCCCAGATAGCCCGCCAGGGAAAAGACCTTATCTCGGTAGAACTTCCGGGAGTGAAAAACGTGAAGCAGGCCGTAAAGCTTATAGGAAAAACCGCCAGGCTTACCTTTAAGCTGGTTGACGACAAACACAACGTTTTAAAAGCCGTTAACGGCAAGATACCGGCCGGGGACGAGATTCTTTACCATTCCACCTACAACAAATTCAGCCATAAGACCACAAAAGCGCCTTTCCTTATTGAAAAGGCGGTGCTTATGAGCGGTTCGGAAATCGGAACCGCGAATGTTCAGATAAACAGGTATAACCAGCCTATAGTCGGACTAACCCTTAACTCCCGGGGGACAAAAGATTTTGGCGACATCACTACAAAAAACACCGGAAAGAGGCTCGCTATCATCCTTGACAACAATGTCATCTCCGCGCCGGTTATAGAAGAGCCGATACTCGGGGGAAGCGCCTCCATATCCGGAAGATTCACAATGGCTCAGGCAAATAACCTTGCCATAGCCCTTCGCTCCGGCGCCCTTCCGGCACCGGTAAAAATAATCGAGAACAACACCGTCGGGCCGACCCTCGGTGCGGACTCAATTCATGACGGTATTCTCGCCGCCATAATCGGAACGATTCTCGTCGTCGCTTTTATGATATTTTATTACGGTTTTTCCGGCCTAATAGCCGATTTCGCCCTTGTGGAAAACGTCCTTTTCCTCGTGGCCGCGCTTGCCCTTTTCGGCGCTACTCTTACCCTCCCCGGGATAGCGGGAATAATCCTCACTATCGGCATGTCGGTCGACTCGAACGTGCTGATATTCGAAAGGATAAGGGAGGAACTGAGGGAAAAGAAACCGGTGGTAACGGCAATTGAAAACGGATACAATAAGGCCTTCTTTACGATACTCGACTCTCATGTAACCGCGCTGATAACCGCCGCGGTGCTTTTTTATTTTGGTTCTGGACCGATAAAGGGCTTTGCCGTAACGCTTTCGTTAGGCATTATAATAAACCTTTTTACATCCCTCGTGGGCACGAAGGTAATATTCGATATTATATCCAATAAAAAAGAACTTAAAAAGATAAGCATATAGGGAGAATAAGTTGGAATTTATAAAAAATACCCATTTTAATTTTATCGGAAAAAGGAAATATTCTTTTATAATTTCATCCATCTTCGTTATTTTAGGCGTAATCGAAATAATATCGATGGTTCTTGGAACGGCAAGGATAGGCATAGACTTTACCGGCGGGCTTTCAATGGAGCTTGCCTTCAAAAACCGGGTCAATATTGCCTCGGTAAGGAAAGTTCTTCTGGCAAGCGGCTTCAGGGACGTAAAGATAGTCAAAATAAAAGGGAAGAACGACATCATAATAAGGACGATTGCCTCGAGCTCGGACCTCAACAAATATACCGAGGGGGTAAAATCCGCCATCGCGCAGGGAATAAAGGACAACGCTTTTACGGTTATAAACAATGAAATGATCGGGCCTTCCGTCGGAAAAAGGCTTTCCAGGGACGCGATCATCGCGATTATAATTTCAATCATCGCTATAATATTTTATATTACATGGAGGTTTGAGTTCAGGTTCGGTCTCGCCGCGGCCGTAGGGCTTGCCCATGACGTTTTAGCGCTCCTCGGGATTATCTTTATTTTCCAGAAGGAAATCACCCTGCTTGTCATTACGGCCCTTTTGACCGTCGCGGGGTATTCCCTTACCGACAAGGTCGTCGTGTTCGACAGGATACGCGAGAATCTCAAAATAGCGATGGAAAAATTCGGGGACCATGTTAACTTTAACCTTAAAGACCTTGTAAACAACTCTATAAACGAGGTTCTTACGAGGACGGTCGTTACGTCCCTTACCGTTTTCCTTGTCGTCCTTTCACTGTTTTTCCTTGGGGGGATAGTCCTTCACGATTTTTCTTTTACGCTTCTCTGGGGAATAATAATAGGAACATACTCATCGATATTTATAGCGAGCCCCGTAATGGTCATGCTTAACGAAAAACATTACCAGGATTCAAAGCCGGCCCGGAACAAGAAAAATGAACAATAAAGGCGATGCGGAAGAATATTTAAAAGAACAACTTAAAATAATTATAGAAAGCCTCAATTCCGTCCGAAAAAATTCCCTTTTTCACTCACTAATCCATAAAAGAATATTCGCGCAGCTTAATTATGACCCTTTTTTCGCTGAAACGCTTAACCGGCATATCGATTCCGATTTAAAAGACAGGGAATTCGAGGACTTTATTTATAATTTCACGTCAAACTACCTTAATCCTTCCCTTAAATCCCTCAGCGATCCCTTTCTTATTAAGGACATGGGAATGGCCGTGGAAAGGCTCGAGAAAGCGCTGTTGGAAAACGAAACCATATGCGTGTACGGGGATTACGACGTCGACGGCATTACAGCCACGTCATTTCTTGTATCTTTTCTAAGGGAGTTAAGAAAACTAATCCATAACGGGGACGGGGACGGCTCCCGCGGGATATTCTACAAAATACCCGACAGGATAAAAGACGGCTACGGCTTGAGCCTGGAGCCGATAGACGAGATACGCGAGTTGATAAATAACTCCGGGTATCCCCCGCTAACCCTTCTCATAACCGTAGACCTTGGAATCACCAATACGCAGGAAGTCCTGTACGCCAACAGTAAAAATATTGACGTTATAATCTGCGACCACCACGAAGTCCCTATGAACAGCGATAATTCCGGCGAAATCATTCCTGAGGCGTTCGCCGTCCTCAACCCCAAGAGAAAGGGGGACGCGTTTCCTTTTAAATTCCTGCCGGGCGTGGGGATAGCCTTTAATCTCGGCAGGGCGTTAAGGAACTATTTATTTACTAATAATATAATAACCGCGTGTCCCAACCTCAAGGATTACCTTGATATCGTGTGCCTCGGCATAATCGCCGACATGGTGCCGATGTATGGGGACAACAGGACCCTTACCCACTTCGGGCTTAAAAAAATAAACTCGAACCCCAGGCATGGAATAAAAGAATTAAAAAGAATTTGCGGACTTAATTTCGACAATGTTAACGAATCCGATATCGCCTGGAAAATAGCGCCTAAAATAAATGCCGCCGGAAGGGTCGAAAGCCCTGAGACCGCCGTTGAGCTTTTGATAGAAAAGGATCCGGAAAATGTATTCATGCTCGCGAAAAAACTTGAAGACGCCAACAAAAAAAGACAGGCGCTAGAAGATATATGTTTTACGGAGGCCTTGTCCCTCATGGAGCAGGACAACCGCGCCTCGTCCCTTTCTCCGCTTATAGTCCTGAAAGGACAGACGTGGCATCCGGGGGTTATAGGAATAGTTTCGTCAAGGCTTGTCGAACATTTTAAAAAACCCGTCCTTCTTCTTTCCGGATACAAAAAAACCGCGCACATAGGCTCGGCGAGATCCTGCGGAAACATAGATATATATGAATACCTCAAGGGCTTCCAGAACTTTTTCGTAAAATTCGGCGGTCATAAAATGGCCTGCGGGGTTACAATAAAAAATGAGGATGTGGACGATTTTATCCGGGAAATATATTCGCGAGGAAGCGTCGCGGAGGAAAATTTTTACCCGGAGAAGCTTTCAGGCACGGATCCCGTGTCCCCGGCGTATGACGAAGAAATAGATTTTTCTGCCATAGGCAGGGATAATGTTGCGGAAATCGTAAATATACTTTCTCCCTACGGGTTTTTGAATGAAACGCCGAAATTCCTGATGAGAAACATAAGGCTTTTAAATATAAGCAGGCGCTCCGGTCAAAACTCCCGCGCCTATTTTACCCTCGCTGTCGAGAATTCCAGAATTAATAACGGCATAAAGCACAAGGCCCTTTTATTCAACAGGCATATAGGGGACGAAAACCTCGAACCCGCCGCCGTAGACGGAATAATATTCGAATTTTTTAACAAGTACATCAAGATAATCAATATCTTAACCGTCACATAGTTCACGCGCCGGCCAGGGCGGGTTTCTTCTTAAATATCCATATCAATGATGAAATCAATATGCCGATTTCATACATTGAATACAAGGGGACGGCTATAAACAGCATCGTGACGATATCCGCGTGAAATGCCGCAATTATAAGGCTCAATATAAGGGCGTATTTCCTGTATTTTTTCAGAAACGCGGGCTTGAGTATCCCGGCTATGGAAAAAAGCGCGGATACCAGCGGAAGCTCGAATATAAGGCCAAAGATAAGGGATAGCCTTAAGGCAAAATTTACATAGTGGCTGATGTTTATCAGCGGGGTAAGCCCGGAGCTTTGATAGCTCAGGGAGAAATTTATTACGGCCGGCCAGATAAAAAATATCATGAATATCATTCCCGCTATAAAAAAAATCGTTCCAAAAAACAGGAACGGGAAAAGGTAAAATTTTTCCTTCCTTTTAAGCGCGGGATTTATAAACCGCCATATTTCAAAAAGTATGAACGGCAGCGTTATCAGGAACCCGAGAATAATCGAAACCTTTACCTGGATAAAAAACGGCTCCAGCGGCCTTGAATAGTGCAGGCGATGCCTTTTAAAGACCTTCGGGGTCTTATTAAGTCCCGCCGCTTTGTAAACGTAAGGATCCTTCTCTTTAATGTAATTCTTGAGGTCACCGGAAAGGTATGTTATATACGTGGGCTGTTCAAGCGGAAGCTCGATGAAATCTATGGCCATATAGGAGAGGCGCCACGCTAGTCCCATACCGATTATCAAAAAGATAAATATGTAGAATATCCTTTTCCTGAGTTCGGAGAAATGTTCGAGGAAAGGCATTTTCCCTTCATTGTTGGAATTTTTTTTGCTCATTAAACAAAACGCCCCGGCATTTTAATACCCGCCGTCCGGTTTAGCTTTGCAGAGCCCGCCCTCGCGGACGGGCACTTCCCGGCGGCGTTAGTTAAAATTTCCGGGGAATTGATTTCTGAATTTTAATAATATCTCAGGCCTTTTTAACGTAAAATAAAAATTTTCCGCCTTCTTCGGCAGAGTCGAGAAGCTCGTTGCCCGTTCTCTTGCACCACGCGACCATGTCGTTTTTGGAACCAGGGTCGGTGGAAATAATCTTAAGAACCTGTCCTGAAGACAAGGTGTCTATTTCTTTTTTAGTCTTAACGATGGGCAACGGACATGAAAGTCCGCTCGCGTCTAAGGTTTTATCGGGATTAACTGCCATAAATTTTTCCTCCTTATGTTAATTTTTGTCAGCATAATTAAAAATTTTGTTTATTTTATTACCTAATTCCTAAAAAGTCAACATGCTTGGACAGCCTAACCGGATGATTTTCGCGGGAAATTCAATGTAACGACCTCCCTCTCCGCTCCTGGCTTTCCCAGCCTTTTTCCGTTATAATCAAGTATTATTCCGCCCGCGTTGCCGATTTTTATATATATATGGTTTTTCGCTTTCCATATCTTTTTGTCCCCCGCGTAAAGCATGAAGGTCTCTTCCGGTTTGTTATCCACCTTTACGGCTATCCAGGTCTTTTGAACGACCTTCCCCTCAAGAAAAAAGTTCGCGGACCCGCCAATACCTTTTTGAACGGACGCGGCGCTGGAAGATGGCTTATTAACCCTGAGAGATTTAAAGTAATAAAATGCCTTTAAGGAAATAAAAAGAACGGCTAACGCCATTAAAAGAAAAGCAAGGGATATTAAAATCATCGTCCTTATCTTATGATATTTAATCCTTTCTTCTTTAACGCGGTTTCCCACAAGGTCTTCGACCTTTCTTTCTTTGAGATTTTTCTTAACGTGGGGCTCTGCAAGTTCGAGGGCGCGCGCGGAGTCGGCATTTACGGCCTTCGATATTAACCTTACGTATCCTTTAAGGAGATGGGGCGAGGGCAGTGAGGAAAAATCGCCTTCTTCGATGGCTTTTATAAAAACCGGACGTATTTTCGTAACCCTGGCTATATCTTCTATCGACAGCCCGGAATCCTTTCTTTTGGATTCAAGATATTCGCTCAGGGTTTCCATAAAAAACCTTAACTTTTAAGCGAGCTGCGCTGAGCTCCGGTTTCCGCCCGCCGCTCGGTTCACTTTTTTATCTTACCAAGGTATTTCAAAGATTTTTGGCAGTATTTGCTCTCGTTGTCCTGTTTGCATATTTCTTCAAAAATGGCTTTTGATTTTTTTATCCTGTTCATTTTGTAATATGCGACTCCCCGGCCATACTCACCGGGAAGGAATACCCCTTCAATATCAATGGATTCCTTGAAATTTTTTAGGCTTTTGTCTAACTTTCCGGTCGCAAGGTAGAGCTTTCCGAAATAGTAATACGTAAGATAGTAATTCTTGTTTAGAGACCTGGAAATAAGAAGGATTCTCTTTGCCCGCGAGAATTTTTTTTCTTTTATGTATATCTTGGCGAGAAGGGTATAGCTCTGGTAAGGTTTTTCGTAAAAAGGGTTCGCGAGGGCGAGCTTAAGGTTTTCCCCGGCGTTTTTGTAATCCTTATCCATAATATATATCAATGCGAGGTTATAATACGCATCTGAAAAGTTTTTATCAAGGCTTACGGCTTTTTTAAAGCTTGAAATTGCTTTGTTTTGCCTGTAGGTCACCATGTAAACCATTCCCATCGCGTTATAATTCCTGGCGGAATATGGGTCGTGGTTCCTGGCTTTTAAAAACTGCTGGAGGGCGTTTATGTAATCCCCTTTTTTGTAATAGCTCGCCCCTACGGCGTAATGAAGGTTAGATTCCAGCCGGTCTTTTTGTGTAACCCCGGCCGTGCTGCAGCCACCGAGTATTAATGGCGCGACCGATGCCAGGATAAACAAAATAAAAAGCCTGAAAGCATTTTGGTTCCCCATGTTATATGCTTAACCCCCCAAAATACGTCATATCTCTGAACTTTGCGAATCTGTTCTTGAGTTCACTAAACTCGATGTTTAAGAGCCTTTCCACCGAAAAATCCTCGACCGTGAAAGAAGCCATGATATTCCCGAAAACCAGCGCTCTTTTTAAATTTTCAAAGGTCATATCGGAGGTGTTGTCCAAATATCCGAGGAAGCCTCCGGCGAACGAGTCCCCCGCCCCCGTGGGGTCCTTTACGTCCTCGAGCGGGTAGGCCGGGACTATGAAAAACCTGCCGTCCGCGAACATTGTGGCCCCGTAGGCTCCCCTTTTGAGTACGAGTATCTTGACCCCGAGTTTGAATATGGAATCCGCGGCGGAGAAAATCGAGGCCTCTCCGGTAAGAAGCCTTGCCTCGGATTCATTAATAATGAAAACATCCGATTTTTCGATAACCTTGAGAAGCGCAGCCTTTTTCCCTTCTATCCAGAAATTCATCGTGTCAAGGGCGATAAGCCCCGGAGAGTCCATCTGGCTTAATACGTTAAGCTGAAGTTCCGGGTCAATATTGGCAAGAAAAAGCATGTCCCCTTTGAACCTACGGGGAACGACGGGCCTGAAACCGGAAAACACGCCGAGCCGCGTATCCAGGGTTTCGGGGTCCGAGAGGTCGTATCCATACCTTCCCTCCCAGTGAAAGGTTTGGCCCTCTTGCATCTTTACGGCCGAGACATCGATGCCCCTTTTGCTAAAAATGTCAAGGTATTCCCTGTCGAAATCGGTTCCCACCACCCCTATTATCCGCACATCGGTCAAAAAAGAGGCCGCGATGGAAAAAAACGAGGCGGACCCTCCAAGTATATTCGCGGCCTTCCTGAAAGGGGTTTCTATATTGTCCATCGCGAGAGATCCTACCACCGTTATGGCCATAAAATTGCCTCCAGCTCTTTTAACCTTTCCGGGGAAACATCTTTTTTGGCGGTAACAACCGCGTACTTAAGGGATTCATGGCACGAACATTCCCTTTCTTCAAAATCGATGGTTTTAAGGGTATGCTTGATTATATTTTTTGCCTTTTCCGCGTTTTCGTTAAGGGTTTTCAATATAATCTCAGCGGTAACGTTTTCTTCCTCTTCGTGCCAGCAGTCGTAATCGGTTGACATCGCGATGGTAGAATAGCATAATTGTGCTTCCCGCGCAAATTTCGCCTCCGTCGCGTTGGTCATTCCTATGACGTCAAAACCGTTTTTCCTGAAAAAAAGGGATTCGGCCCTGGTTGAAAATTGCGGGCCTTCAATGCAAATGTAAGTGCCGCCCTTATGGCAATTTATCCCCAGGGCACCGCACGAATCAATTATTGTTTTCCGCAGGTATGGGCATACCGGCTCGGCCATGGAGGCATGGGCGACCACGCCGTTTCCAAAATATGTGTTTTTCCTGTTTTTCGTGAAATCGAAAAACTGGTCGACCGCGACCATGTCGCCAGGCTTTATATCTTCCTTGAGGCTGCCGACCGCGCTGACGGAAATAATTTTCTTCACTCCCGCGGTTTTGAGCGCGTAAACGTTGGCCGCGAAATTTATTTCGGACGGCGTTATCCTGTGGCCGCGCCCGTGCCTTGGAAGAAAAACAATCTTCCTGCCTTCCATTTCGCCGAAAACTAAATTATCGGAAGGGCTCCCGTAAGGCGTTTCTATCTTTTCCTCTTTGAGGATTTTAATCCCCTCGATGCGGTAAAGCCCGCTTCCCCCGATAACCCCAAGAATATTTTCATTTTTTCCCATAAACGGCTCCCCGTTAATTTATTTGTATTTTAATTTATTTATCATTTTTAATAAAGCATAAGAGCCTTTCTTTGATGTTGTTTTCCCCTTCCCTCACGAAGGAAAAACCTTTTTTTTTGACCTGTATTACGGTTGAAGTCCCGCCGTTAAGCCTTCCTCCGTCAATAAGCATTATTTTTTCGGAATGGTTGCCCAGATTTATTCCAGAAAAAAGCCTTGCCACATTCTCGAAATTGTCTATCTCCCCTTCCCCGGAAATATTCGCGCTCGTGGCGGTTACGGGAAAATCCACATGCTCGAACAATTCGGCAGGGAAAGGATGCGAGGAAACCCTCGCGCCAACCAGGTTCGATCCCGCGATAAAGGCCAAATTTTCAATTGATTTTCTGGCTTTAAACAGGATTGTCAGGGGGCCGGGCCAGAACCTGGAAATTATGTCCTCCTCCCTGTGGTTTGTCGCGGCAATGCTTATAAGCATTTTTAAATTTTTTACTATTACCGGAAGGGGTTTCGAAAAGTCGCGGCCTTTAATGCCGTATATCTTTTTAACTGCTTCGTTATTCAGGGCGTTTGCGCCTATTCCGTAAGAAGTTTCCGTAGGATACACTATAATCCCGGAAGAGCGCAGATGCGAGGCGACGGCTTCATAACCGCGGGCGCCGAGTTCATCCTGTTTCAGCGTTAAAATCATAAGCCTCCTCAGATTTTATCTTTTTTATCCTTACCGGACGAAACAACGAGAAAAACCCCATAAAGGGTAATAAAAATTCCGGCCCAGCGGAGCAGAGGGATATTTTCCTTGAGGGCAAACGAGGCGAGTACGACGGTCAATATTACGCCAAGGCTTACGAAAGGATAAGCCGCCGACAGGTCCATCTTCGAAAGGACGTTTATCCAGAAAAACATCGAGACGAGATACAAAAATATGCCCGCAAGGACAAACTTGTTCAAAAATATTACAAGAAGGATTTTAACGATAAGGTATATGCCAATAGAGGGGCTGGTGCCGGAAGAAAGGTTTCCGTCCGTCAACCCGGAGGCGGATTTCATGCCAATTTTCATTAAAAGCTGGGCAAAAACTCCCGCAATGATGCTTACGGCAAGATTAAGATAAACAGCCCCTCTCTTCGCCTGTTTTTCCTTCAAGTGAGCTCCTTTCCGATATCCTTCCTGAAATATTTGTTTTTAAAATCGATTTTCCCGGCTATCTCGTATGCCTTCGTAGTTATATCCCTGGTTTTTCCTTTTACGCAGATATTAAGAACCCTTCCGCCGTCGGTGAAATATTTCCCGCCTTTCTTTTTTGTCCCCGCGTGAAATATAAAATATTTCTTATCATTGTTTTTGGGAAGCCCTTCAAAAGATATTTCATAGCCGGTATCGTATTTTCCGGGGTATCCGCCGGACGCCATTACGAGACAAACCGATTTATTATCGTCGAACTCGATATCGAAATCCCCGAGCCGTTCATCGATGACGGAGTCAAACAGGTCGACTATGTCCGATTTAAGCCTTATTAAGATTGCCTGGGTCTCCGGGTCTCCGAACCGGACATTAAACTCCAGCACATTGATGTTATCCCCGTCGATCATAACCCCCGCGTAAAGCACGCCTTTGTATTTTATTCCTTCCTTCCTCATGGCTCCCAGGGTTTTTTCAATAATCTCTTTTTTAATTTTATCCTCAAGCGAACCGGAAACAAAAGGATTTGGAGTTATCGCCCCCATTCCCCCCGTGTTTTCACCCCTGCCCCCGTCGAATATTTTCTTATAGTCCATGCTGGTTACAAGCGGTTTATAGGAAATCCCGTCAGTTACCACCATGTAAGAGAGTTCGAATCCCTTGAGAAAATCCTCGATAACCACTGTGTCGCCGCTTTCACCGAAAATCTTTTTATTAAAAATCTTATCAAGTATAATTTTAGAATCCCCCGGGGTTTCAGGGATAAAAACGCCCTTCCCGGCCGCGAGCCCGCTTGCCTTGATAACAATGGGGTGGGGTTTTTTGGAAGCGAAATCGTTTGCGGCGTCAAAGCAGGTAAATACCTTGTAATCCGCTGTTCTTATACCGTTGCGGTTCAAAAAATCCTTTGAAAATTCCTTCGAGGACTCAAGGAGCGAGGCTTTTTTACCGGGACCGAAAATCCTGAGTCCGTTCTCGTTGAATTCATCGGCTATTCCAAGGGAAAGAGGAATTTCAGGCCCCACGACCGTTAAATCGATTTTATTTTCAAGGGCAAATTCAAGAAGTCCTTTTACGTCGGAGGCTTTTATATCTACGGCGCGCGCCTCGTCCGATATTCCGCCGTTACCGGGAGCGCAGTAAACCTCAGGATTATGACGCGAATTCCTGATAGAGTTTACTATCGCGTGCTCCCTTCCTCCCGAGCCTATCACCAGAACCTTCATAAATTTTTATTATTGGGACATTAATGTTTAAAATGCCTCGCGCCGGTAAAAACCATGGGAATTCCGAGCCTGTCCGCTTCTTTTATTACCTCTTCGTCCCTTACGGACCCGCCCGGTTCTATAATGCCGACCGCGCCAATCTTGCCGGCGTATTCGACCGAATCCTTAAACGGGAAAAAGCCGTCGGACGCCATGACAAACCCATTTATGTTTCCAAACGCCGAAACCATTTTCTCGCGGGCAAATTTCGCGCTGTCTATCCTTGACATCTGTCCCGCGCCGATGCCCACCGTAACGCCGTTCTTTACATAAACTATGGCGTTTGATTTGACATGCCTTGTGATTTTCCACGCGAACAAAAGGTCTTCCATAATTCCCTTTCCCGGCCTTTTTTTGGTAACGGTTTTAAAGGAGGAAGAATCGTCCGTCCCGTCGTCTTTCTCCTGGACGAGAAGCCCGCTTAAAACCCCCCTGAAGCCAAGCCCGCCTTTTTTGTTCATGTAATCCATGGAATATTCTATTATAATCAGATTTTTCTTTGATTTCAGGATATCCTCCGCCTCTTTGTCGTAACCCGGCGCGATAATTATTTCTATAAAAAAGGGCTTAATCTCATTTGCCGTCCGGGCGTCAACGATTCTGTTAAACGCCACTATCCCTCCGAACGAAGAAACTTCGTCGGCCTTTCTTGCTTTTAAAAAAGCATCTTTTAAAGATTTTTTGCTCAGGGCCGCCCCGCATGGATTGGTATGCTTGACGACGGAAGCAAAAAATTCGTCTTCTGAAAAATCCTTCAGTATGGAAAGCGACGCGTCGATATCCAGGATATTGTTATAGGAAATATCCTTTCCGGACAACTTTTTAAAATCGGCGCCCGCCCTCCCGTTAACGCCGTAGTATGCCGCTTTCTGGTGCGGATTTTCACCGTATCTTAAATCCTGTATCTTATTAAGGGCAAGATTATATATCCCTCCGAATGGAAAACCCCCGGGGATATTTTCAGGCGCAACCCCTTTCGGCGCCTTAACTTCCAGGAACCTGGATATTTCGGCATCATAATCCGCGGTATGCCTGAAAGCGTCGTAAGCGAAAAATCTTTTTACATCCTCCGGCACGTTTTTTTTCTTTTTAAGAAAACTGATAACCGTGGAATAATTCGACGGGCTTACGAGGACGCAGACATTCTTGAAATTTTTCGCGGCCGCCCTTATCAGCGAAACGCCCCCTATATCGATGTATTCGAGCATTTCGCCTTCGGACAGGTTTTCTTTCATCTTATCCCTGAAAGGGTAAAGGTTTACGACGACAAAATCGATGGGCGTTATGCCGTTTTTTAACATATCCCGAAGGTGCCGGGGGTCATCCCTTAAGGAAAGGATTCCGCCAAAAATCTTTGGATGGAGCGTCTTCACCCTTCCGTCCATGATTTCCGGGAAATTCGTAACATCCTCTATTTTCGTGACGTTTTTTATCCCCGCTTCAATAAGCGTTTTGTATGTATTCCCGGTGGCTATGACCGTATAGCCGTTTGTTTCTAAATGGGTCGCGAGTTCCACTACGCCCGTTTTATCAAAGACGGACATCAGGGCATACTTTGTCTTAGGCTTTTCCATGAGCGCAAAATTTCCTTTGATTTTAGTAGATTTTTTTTGTAAAATGAATGAAAAAATTAATTAATTTTACTAATTCTTTACATTTATTTCAACATTATTAATGACAAAATTAAAATACATCGCGCTCGCGCTGGTTACTATTGCAACGGTTAATTTTCTGACGGGATGCGCCCTCCTGGTCGTGGGCGGCGCTGGAGCCGCCGGCGGGTACTATGCCGCCAAACATGGTTACACCGTTCAGTCCCCCGTCAAGAAGACCAGCGGCGGCGGCCAGCAGCAAAACTAACAATCCCCGCTAAAAACGCCTTTATTGACAGGGGGTTCACTTTTTCAACTTTATGGAAAAAAAGTTAGAAGTGCTCATCGTCGCGGGTTCCAAAAACGACCTGGGAGAACTGGAAGGGGCCTTTCTTATCCTTAATAAATTCAAGGTTCCCTTCGAGGTCCGCGTATCTTCCGCTCACAGGACTCTAAAAAGAACCGTAAAACTAATTGAATCCGCCGAGAAAAAAGGCCTTAAGGTCGTAATAGCCGCGGCGGGGATGAGCGCTCATCTTCCGGGAGTGATAGCGGCCCTTACAACCGTTCCCGTCATCGGCGTTCCGCTTAGCTCTTCATCCCTGAACGGGCTCGACAGCCTTATGTCAATAGTGCAGATGCCCTCAGGTATTCCCGTCGCGACAATGGCCATAGGAAAAAGCGGGGCAACGAATGCCGCCATATTATCCGTTTCTATACTGGCATTGAATAATCCCGTCCTTTCGGCCAGGCTTAAAAAATACCGCGGGGAACTCGAAAAATCGGTTATAAGCGCGGACGAGGGGATTAACCTCAAATAGAATAAACCTCATGGATTTGATTATAAAACGTCTTAACGAGGCAAGGAAAGTACTGGAAGAAACATCCTCAAACAGGGAAATATTAGACACTGTTCATGACATTTCGGAAGCAATAATTTCATCCTATAAAAACGGCGGAAGGGTTTTTACCGCCGGCAACGGGGGCTCGGCCGCGGACGCCCAGCATATAGCCGCCGAACTCGTATCGAGATTCTACTCGGAGAGAAGGGCGCTTGCCGCCGAAAGCCTTACGGTAAACGCCTCCATCCTTACAGCCATTGCTAATGATTACGACTTTGAAAAGGTTTTTTCCAGGCAGCTCGAGGCAAACGCCCGTAAGGGAGACATATTCTGGGCGATTTCAACATCCGGAAACTCCGGAAACATAATATCCGCGCTTAAAACGGCAAGGGCGATAGGAATGAGAACGATAGGGTTTACGGGTAAAACCGGCGGCAGGGCGGCCTCCTTATGCGATTTTATTATAAGAATCCCTTCAGAAGACACTCCCCGAATACAGGAAAATCACGTAATTATAGCCCACATCATTTGCGAGGCCGTAGAGAAGGCTTTTACCCGGTGAAAGCCGTTCAAAACGGCGGTTCTGCAAAATTCTTTGCCTCGAAAAGGGAAGAATAGAGCTTAATCGCGTACATATCGGTCATTCCGCTCATATAATCGCTGCACATCATGTAGAAACCGTCTTTTCCAAATTCTTCATAAAACCCGCTGTTATAAAGCTCCTGAAAGTCGTCGGGATACATTCTTAAATTTCTTTCATCGGAAAAAACGTTATAGAGCTTTTCGAGCATGTTCTCCGCGTTATACCTGTTGAGAACAATGCCGATATTTTCCATCACTAGCCTGTAGGCTATCTGCTTCAGGGCTTTTATCTCGAGGCCTGCGGCATTTTTTAAAACAATATGGCTGGCATAGGAATTATTCCCAAAATCAAGGGGGATTTTCCGGCAGAAGGGGTCTTTTTCAAGCAATTTTTTCCGTTCCTCCGCGCCGATGTTCAAAACGAACCTGGATATGTATTTCGAAAAAAATTCTTTTAAATCGGTCTTTATTTTTATGTGCGGCATACCTTTATTTGTATAGTTCCCCTCGTCCAGCTCCCTGAATATGTCTTTTAGCCCCCCGAAAAAGGAATTTATTTCCATTTCTATTTTCCTGGTCTTGTCGGCATGATATCCTTCTTGCTTAAGGAACTGCTTTACCTTGAACTCGCCCCTTATGTCTATTAGCTTCGACTCCACTCCGTCTTCGAGATCGTGGGTGGCATAGGCAATGTCGTCGGCCACATTGAGGACCTGGCATTCAAGGCACCTGGTCGATTCGAAGAATTTATCCTTAACCCTCCCGTCATTATTAATAAGGGAAAGGTTCCTCCCGTCCCTGATAAAATCGGTAAAATCGCTGCCGTGAATGCGTTCGAGCAGGAACATGTCCCTGTCGTATATAAAGTGCTTCATTTTATCCGATTGGGAATAAGGGAGCTTATACTTCAATATCCCGTCTATGGTTTTCAGGGAGGGATTTATTCCGTACAATTTATTTTTCGACGTATCGTAAAATTTTTTCTCAAGGAAGGTCAAAATCCGGATATTCTGGGCGTTTGCCTCGAATCCCAGTCTTCCTTCCGTAAGCTCCTTAAGTCTTTTATTTAATATTTGCTCGCCGAGGTGGCCGAAAGGCGGATGACCTATATCGTGGGCAAGCGAAATCGCTTCTATAAGGTCTAAGTCTATAGCCAGGCCGTATTGTTTGTTAAGGTTGGAAGCTATCGTCCTTGCTATCTGTGAAACCTCGAGGGAGTGCGTGAGCCTTGTCCTGTAATAATCGAGGGTGAAGACGCCGAACACCTGGGTTTTGTTGCGAAGCCGCCGGAAGGAACTGGAATGTATAATTCTGTCCCTGTCTATCTGGTAAAGGGTCCTTGCGCCGTGCTCCTTCTTTTCCTTTCCCGAATACCCGTAATCGAAAACCCTTAGGGTTGCCATGGAGTCCTAAAAACCCTTTTTTTTAATTATTATTTCCCTTGATTTTGCGAAACTTTACATATATACTAAAACATCATTTTTCAAAAGTAAAGCGACATCGGTATAATATAACTTTCAAAGGAGAGAATAATGCCAGCAAAAAAGACCGCGGGGAAAAAGAATAAACCTGCCGCCCAAAAGATTAAAAAAGCCCCCGCGAAAAAGGCCCCCGCTCCGAAATCGAAACCGGTTAAGGCAAAGGCCAAGAAAATTTCCGCTCCAAAAAAAGCAAAGGCGCCGAAGGCAAAGGCAAAAGCCGTCAAAAAGGCAGGCTTAAAGATTAAAAAAGCCCCCGCGAAAAAGGCCCCCGCTCCGAAATCGAAACCGGTTAAGGCAAAGGCTAAGAAAGCGCCCGCTCCGAAAAAGCCCGCCGTTGCGAAACAGAAACCCGCGGCCGTCAAGGTTCAAGCCCTGAAAGCCAAAAGTTTGTTCTCGCGCAAGGAGCTTGAAGAGATTTCAAAGATCCTCCTGAATATGAAAAAGGAAATATTCAAAGACATAGACCAGGAGATCAAAGAAGGGTCGGAAAAAGACTCCACCGAATACAAGGGCGACAATTATGACATAGCCGCCAGCGAAAGGGACAGAGAACTTAGCTACATGCTTGGCGACAGGGAAAGAAAAAAAATAAAGGAAATAGACATCGCCCTGGAAAAAATAAAAGACGGGTCGTACGGCATCTGCGATGAGTGCGGAGAGCCCATTTCAAAAAGAAGACTCGAACTCATACCCTACACGAGCCTTTGCATAAACTGCCAGACCCACATGGAAGAAGAAGAAAGAATGCTCAAAAAAGAGGAGCTTATAGGCGGCATCGACCACATCGCGATGATAGACGAGGACGACGCCTTTAAAGACCGGAGCGAATAAAAGGAAAAAAACAGCTCGCCGAACTTTTTGGCCCTGTTCCTTTAAGTGGCGGCTCGCTTTCCCCGCACTTCTCTTTTGCCGCGTAGCACCTGCCGAAATAAACGCATCCCTTATTTTCAGATTCAGATTCAGTCCCAGGTCCTTTATCTTTTTGGACCCCGCCCGCGGCGGGCGATCCCGAATCATGATACAACATGGAATTGTAAAGCGTGACCGAATACGGATGGGCCGGACCTTTAAAGAAATCCTCCGCCGTCGAAATTTCCATTATTTTACCCCGGTACATCACCATCACCCTGTCAGCCATGTGCCTTACCAGGTTGAGGTCGTGAGTGATGAAAATATAAGTCATAGACCTTTCTTCGCGCAGGTCCATAAGAAGGTTAAGGACCTGGGCCGATATCGAAACGTCAAGGGCCGATACGGGTTCATCGAGGATAAGCAGTTCCGGGGATACGGCCAGGCTTCTCGCTATACCCACCCTTTGCCTCTGTCCCCCGGAGAGCTCATGGGGGTAGGAATTGATTATATTTTCGCCGAGGCCGACGTTCTTTAAGAGGGAAGCCGCGTAATCCACCCTGTCTTTCTTCGATATAATAAGATTTTTAACCGCGGGATACGTGACAGTTTTATAGATTTTCTTTTTAGGGTTCAGGGAAGAATAAGGGTCCTGGAAAACGATCTGTATATTCTTCCTGAAGGCCGTTCTCCTTTTTTTATAGTTGAGCTCTTCCCCCTTGTAATAAATCTCTCCGGCCGTTCTGTCATGAAGACCCGTTATCAATCTCGCGAGGGTGGACTTCCCGCAGCCCGTTTCCCCCACCACGGAAAAAATCTCTCCCCTCACAACCTCGAAAGAAACCCCGTCCACGGCCTTTATAATATTTTTTTTCAGGTCAAAGACGGATTTATAGGTTCTGTAATATTTTGAAAGACTCGCTACTCTTAAAATTACATCGCCGTTCATAAAATCTATACCTTTACGCACCTTGCAAACCTGCCGGGGGAAACTTCCCTTAAGGGAATTATATTCAGGCAGGCAAAATCTTTTTTAAAGCATCTCGGATAAAACCTGCATCTCGTTTCCGAAAAATCCGTTTTTTCTAAATAGCCGGGGATAGGGGAAAGCCTTTCTTTCGGCCTGTAACCCCGCGAAGCCCCGGGGACGCTTTTAATCAGGGATATTGTATAGGGATGCGCCGGCATGGATATTACCTCTTCGGTTTTTCCGTATTCCATGACCTCTCCCGCGTAGAAAACATATATGCTGTCGGCGATGTTCCGGGCTATGCCCAGGTCGTGGGTTATAAAAATAATGCCGATGTTCGATTCGTTTCTTATCTTTTCGAGGAGTTTAAGGACCTGCATGGTTGTGGTAATGTCCAGCGCGGTAGTCGGTTCGTCGGCAATCAAAAAGCAGGGATGAAGCACCAGCGCCATGGCTATCATGACCCTTTGCCTCTGCCCCCCCGAAAGCTCATGAGGGTAGGAATTGAATCTTGAAGCGCCGTCGATCTTCATATAGTTAAGATATGAAACCGCTGTTTCCCTGGCCTCTTTTTTATTTATATTTTTATGGGCAAGTATCGCCTCGGTAATCTGGTCTCCTATCCTCATAACGGGATTCAGGGAGGTATTCGGGTCCTGAAATATCATCGAAACAAGCCTTCCCCTGACCGAGGGCAGGTCTTTTAACGGAAGCCTCAAAACATCGACGCCTTCTTTGTTCATGTCCTCCGAATTGGGGTTTTCCGCGGGACATTTTATCTTTACGCTGCCGGAAACTATTTTTGAAACGACGGGCGGATTCAATCTAAGGACAGACAATCCAAGCATGGACTTTCCGCTTCCGGACTCCCCCACGATAGCAGCGATTTTGCCGTTCTCCACTCCCAGGTCCACGGACCTTACGACGTTTATAAAGCTTTCTTTTTCTCCCCCGGAATATAATCTCACGGTCAAATCTTTAATATCAAGGCTCATGGACGGTTACATCCTTTCGAGGATTGGAACGCATATCAGCTTCAATGAATTGACGAGCACTATCCTTACGGCCATAATTATAAAAAGGCGGGGCGCGACAAATTCCCTTCCCCTGTCCATTAGACGGTAATTCTGATAATACTTGTTGAAAAGAGCCGCAGTTTCAAGGACAAAGGTGCTTATGACCGAAGGCTCGTCCAGCCTCAAGGCTTCAATAACGGTATCCTCGAACAGGGAAATCTTCTTCGCGATATTGTATAAATCAAAAAAATCCTCGTCCTCTATTGGAATAAGTCCGCTTTTTAGACGTGCGTCATCAGAAATGTCCGAAGAAGAGGCCTCCCTTGAAAGCCCGTATTTGTGCGCGAGTTTTTGAATCAGGCTTCCAATCCTCGCCACCGTGTATTGAAGGTATGGACCTGTCTGACCCTCGAAAGAAAGCACATTATCCCAGTTAAAATTTATATCGGTAGCACGGCGCGTCTTGAGGTCGTTGAATATCACGGCGCCAAGCCCCACTTTAAGCGCGACCGCGTTAATGTCCCCGCCTTCTATATCTATCCCCGGCGCGCTGTCGGACGTAATTTTCTCCAATGCCTTTGCCCGGGCCTCGCCAATATAATCTTCGAGAAACACGAGGTTCCCCTTCCTGGTGGACATGCCTATTATCCTCCCGAACTTTACGTGGGAGAGCTTTCCGCCGGTCATAGAAATGGCCTTTTTTAAGGCAGGGTAATCGCCGAACTTTTCGATGTTTTCGTTAAGAAGGATGAAAATGGATATAAGCTGGTTAAAATGAAGGGACTGCTCCGAACCTACCACGTAAATCATTTTTTGGAAAGCAAATTTAGCCATTCTTAAAACAGCGGTTATGATATCCCTCGAAAGATAAAGCGACGTCCCGTCGCTTTTAGCGATAAGGGCCGGGGTCTTAAAATTTTTAAGCGGTATTATTATAGCGCCCTCGCTCTCCTCCGCCAAACCGCTTTTCAACAGGATTTCAACTATTTCGTTCACAAATTCCGCGCTCAGGGACTCCCCTTCGTAACGGTCGAAGGATATGCCCAAAATGGAATATATCCGCTTAAATTCGCTTACGCTAAGTTTCCTGAACAGCCTCCAGAGCATTAGCTCGCCTTCCCCGCTGTTGTCTTCATACCCGCAGGGGGTTTCATCGTCGACAATGGAATTTATATCCGCCCCCGTTTCATTTCCATATAAATCGCGTTCGATAATTTCTTCATTTTTTAAAATCGTTTCCAAGCTTACCGCGTACCTGCTAACGGCAAATTCCAATTTTTTAAATCGCGTCCTTGCGTCTATTTCGAGAAAAGAGCTCCATGACATCGCGCCGCCCGGCTCCGGTCCCCCTGCCTCACTCCCGCCTCCTCCCCATTCCCGTATTTTGACGTCGGCGGGCGCCGATTTCGAAGACGGGTCGTCCGCTTCTTTATGGTATTGAACATACAACCTGTAGAGAAATTCTATAGGCCTTTCCTTAAATTCAATTAACGGAAAACCGTTTTTAAAAACGCAAAACGCCGTAATCAGCCTGCCGAACTGCGTCCCGAAATCCCCCAGGTAATTTATCCTTTTTACGTCATACCCGCGGAACTCGTAAATATTGGAAAGGCTCATCCCTATAACGGTGGACCTGAGATGGCCGACGCCGAACGGTTTTGCGATATTGGGCGAAGAAAAATCGATGAGGACCGTTTGGGGCGCCTTAAGGAATCCCCTGCCGTAATCCAGGCCCTTTTTCAGAACTTCAAATACCGTAACGGAAACAAATTTCTCCTTGTCCGCGAAAAAATTGACATAAGGACCTTTTGTTTCCGCCTTTTCGAAAAATTCGCTTATATTATGAAAATCCTCCATGACGATTTTGTAAAATTCTGAGGCGATTTCCTCCGGTGTTCCCGTGAACCCATACTTTGAAAGGTAAAAAGAGGCGACGCAGTAGTCCCCGTATGAATCGTCCGGAGGAAGTTTTACAAGCTCAAGGGCTTCTTTTTCACCTATAGGCGACCGATTTTTTTTTACTATGAGGCCGCCTGCGAAGGAGGCAAGTTTTTCCTTAAAAATATCCATGGTGAGGTTATTTTATACTATTTACGTCCCAAAAAATACTAAAAAAATAGGCTAAAATTTGATATAATATAAGTAGAAGGTGATTTAATCATGAATGCTTTTGCGGAAAAAAATATAGCGGAAAAAGAACTCGAAAAAGAGCGGTACGTGTGCGAGGCGTGTCCGTATATCTATGACCCAGAGAAAGGAGACCCCGAGGGCGGAATTCCTCCGGGAACGCCGTTCGAGGATATACCGGACGATTGGCTTTGCCCGATTTGCAAGATGGACAAGAGCCATTTCGTGAAAATAAAAAAATAATTATTGACACCGGGGGAGGTAAATTATTATCATTGTTCAATGCAAAAAATTGGACTTAAAGTTAAATATATTTCAACGCTTCTTGTCGTCTTCTCGGGAGTATTTTTTTTAACGGCGGGGCTTTTGCCGGTAAAAAATTCCCGCGCTTCTTACGACAGTTTCGTTAATACCGTGAACAGCCAGAGGCAGGTCGGGAATCCGAATGCCGATGTAGTTGTCGTCGTGTATTCTGATTTTCAATGCCCTTGGTGCAGGAAGCTGGAAATTCACGACCTCTCAAAAATCGTAAAGAATTACGCGGTTACGGGAAAAATATTAATTGAATACCGCGATTTCCCCCTCGTATATATTCATCCCTACGCCTTTAAGGCGGCGGAATATGCCGACTGCTCCGCCCTTCAGGGGAAATATCTTCTTGTCAGAGGTCTTTTATATAACTACCAGGACGATTGGAACGTCATAGGGGATATTTATTACTTTTTAAAAACCAAGGCGGGAAATATTCTTAATATGCAAAAAGAGGAATCTTGCGTTAAAAGCGGCTATTCCAAAAGGCTTATAGACAGCAACATTGCAAGGGGAAAGGACATTGGGGTAAAGGGAACCCCGATGCTCTTTATTTACAAGGGACTTATGCTTTACAAGACCCAAAAGGGCTATTCCCCATATCCTGTAATAAAATCGCTTATCGACGGGGCGCTTTCGGGAAGTTAATTCCGCTCAAAGTCTCATCTTGAGGCACGAACATTAGCGGCATCTTGAGGTAGCTCATATATTTATGAGCAGCTAAAGATTACTCATATATTTCCTATAATATGAATTTTTTTATCCCCGGAATTATCGGGTATCTTTCCTGAATTCCTTATAAATTTTTTTACCATTTTATCGGCGGCCCTTACGGCCTCCCTTTCGCTTAGCCCCATGGCCAAAAACGATACGAGGGCTCCCGAGAAAGCGCAACCCGTCCCGTGAAGTTCCCGCTTAGTAATTATTCTTTTTCCATTAATCGAATAAATATGATTTTTTGAATCCAGCAAAATATTGAAAATCCTGTCCTTATAAATTCCCCCTTCGAGGTGCGAACCCTTTATGACGATATTTCCGATGCCCGGGAATAGCCGCCTTATGGCGTAAGCCGCCGCCCTCATGCTTTCTTCGTCTTTTATCCCGATTCCCGAAATCAGCCCGGCTTCTTTGATATTAGGCGTGATAACGGTCGCGCGGGCGAAAAGCGGAAAGAGCAGCTCGGGATAGCTGTCTATGCCGCCCGTCAGCTTTTTATTGGAGGTGGAAATAAAGACCGGGTCAACGACTAAAATCCGCGCCTTGTATTTTTTTATCAACCTTGCCAGTATTTCAGCCTGCCTTGTTCCGGAAATTATGCCCGTCTTAACGGCGTCGATATTAAAATATTCAAAAACGGCTTTAAGCTCTTTTTCAAAAAATTTATCCGGAATCGGAAGGACCTCGTGAATGCTCTGCGGGTTTTGGGCGGTAAGCGCGCTCGTTGCGGAAAGACCGTAAATGCCGAGGCTCGAAAATATCTTCGAGTCCGAGGTTATTCCCGCCCCTCCGGAACCGTCATAGCCGGCTACCGATAAAATCTTAATCATTTTTGGACGTCATTTTAAGTTTATATTCCCTTATATTCTTTAATATTGCTAATGCTTCCCCCGCGGTCCTCGTATTTAAAATATCTTTTTTTGTCGCCCAGCCCTTTCTCGCGGCGTTAACCCCGTACTCCACGAAATCATAATGAACCGTTCTGTGGGCATCGGGGTTTATCGAAAGCAGGACTGATTTCGACGCGGCTTCCTTTATATGCCTCCAGTCTATATCAAGCCGTTTAGGATTGGCGTTCAGCTCAATTATCGTTTTATACTTCGAACAGGCCTCGATAATCTCCGGGACATTAACCTCATATCCATTCCTTTCGAGAAGAAGCCTTCCGGTAAGATGGCCTATCATCGTAGTATACGGATTTTTAACGGCCTTGATTATTCTTTCGGTCATCTCCTTGCCGCTAATGCCGAATCCCGAATGCACCGACGCTATCACGAAATCGAGCCCGGAAAGGGTTTTATCGTCATAATCAAGCCCCCCGTTCGCGAGTATATCGGATTCTATTCCCTTAAAAATTTTTATTTTTCCTTCATATTTCCTATTGAGCCCGTCGATGAATTCAAGCTGGAGGGATAGATCATGCTTAGTGAGGCCCCCCGCATAACGGGCGGATTCGGAGTGATCGGAGACGCCGATGTATTCATAGCCCTTTTTAACGGCGGCCTCTATCATATTCTCCAGGGTGTCCCTGCCGTCGGTGTAGGTGGAGTGGACATGGAAGACGCCTTTTATATCCTCTTCCCTCAAAAGCGCGGGGATTAGGTGTTTGACGGAGGCCTCTATCTCTCCCGTCCCCTCCCTGAGTTCCGGGGGAATTAGCTGCATCTTGAACACCCCGTAGAATTGGGTTTCGTTTTTTACTATTATTTTACGTCCCTCATCTTCTTTCTCCCCTTCATGTACACGGAATATCCCGTATTCATTTATCTTATAACCTTCCCTTTTTACCATTGTCCTTAGTTCCTCGTTGTGGAGCCTGGAACCCGTAAAATGATGAAAAGCGTAAACAAAGTCTTCTTCGGGGACAATCCTTATATCGACGCGCAACCCGCTTTTTAAAACAAATGAAATCTTTGTTTCACCGGCGGACTCCACTCTTAAGACCATCTCGTAATTTTTTATTTTTTCCAGGAACGCGTCCCTGCCGCCCCTCTTGAGGACCGCCACAAAATCAACATCCCCGACCGTTTCCATTTTTCTTCTCAGGGAACCGGCTATCTCGAGTTTTAAAATAAGGTCTTTAACGCTGTTTAGGAGGAACGCCCGGAGGGAAAGGGCCTCCTTCACGGCTTCCACGTATAGGAATCTTTCGCTGAATCCCTTAAATTCCTCTATGGATTTTTTAAGGTTTTCTATAGTCTTCTCCCCGAAACCGTGTATTTCCGATAATTTTTTGCCTTCTATGGCCCGCTCCAGGCCGTCTATGCTTTTAATATGGAAATCCCTGTAAAGCATGTTGGCTTTTTTGGGTCCCATACCCCTCAGTTTAAGCAGCTCAAGAAGCCCCCCCGGAATCGATTTTACAAGGTCGTCATAATAGGCAAGGCGCCCCGTGTCGAGGATTTCTTTTATCTTCAACGCAAGGTCTTTTCCTATTCCCGGAATATCTTCAAGCCCGTTTTTCCCGGCAAGGTCTTCAAGGCTTTCGCCAAGCTGGCTTATAGCCCTTGAAGCATTGTTGTATGCCTTTATCTTAAAGACATTTTCGCCTTTTATCTCGAGCATTTCCGCAATTTTTTCGAAAATGTCGGCCACTTCGCCGTTGGTCATGAAGGTCTAAAATATATTGAATATTATGGATTTATATTATATAATTTGGGCTATTATAATAATAACATAATAATACGTCGAAAAATGGGTCTATTATATTATTTCACGCAATTTATATTCACCGCCCTCCACTGGATTTTATACGCCTATATGTGGATTATTATCGTTAAGGCCCTTCTTTCGTGGGTAAATCCCGACCCGTACAACCCGATAATAAGGTTTATAAACGACGTTACGGAGCCTTTCCTTCGCAAATTACGGGTAATATTGCCGCTCGGCGGAGGACTCGCCTTCGACTTCTCGCCCATTATAGCCATAGTTATAATTTTATTGGCAATGTATATTTTAACCTTCATAGATTATTCCTACATCGTTCCTCTTTTCCTTCCGCGCGGATATTTTTAACAGTTTTTTTACCGGCGGGAATATTTATGGTATAATGTTGAATTATGAATATTCTTCTAATACAGCCTGACAATAAAAGCACGATAGGACTGAACAATGTTTCTTTAATCGAGCCTACCGGGCTTGAAGCAGTCGGAGGCGCTCTTATAAACGACGGCCACCGCGTAAACATCGTCGATTTGAGGGCGGTAAAGAATCCCGACAGGTATTTAGACGACGCTGTTCATTCCCTTAAGCCCGATATATGCGGCTTTTCCTGTTCGTTCACGCCGGACGTTTACAGGACGATAGAGCTCGCGAAGAGAATAAAAAACGACTACGGAACGGCGTTCGTTTTCGTGGGCGGCCATCACGTTTCCGTTTACCCGCTGGATTTTAACGTCAGGGAAATAGACGCTATCGTGGTGGGCGAGGGGGAGCAAACGGCCGTCGAGCTCATCAGGGCTTTTTCCTCTAAAACGCCTTTATCAATGGTAAAAGGATTAATTTACAATGAAGGCGGCAGGCAGGTAAAAACTCTCCAGAGGGAACTGATAAAAGACATAAACGGACTTCCTAATTTTGCAAGGAATTTAACGAGGGAATACAGAAAACAATATTACCTGGGAATAAGAACCTCGCTCGCGTGCATTGAAACCGCGAGGGGGTGCCCTTTTAAATGCGACTTTTGCAGCGTGTGGGAATTTTACCATGGAAAGTACAGGTCCAAATCGCCCGAGCGGGTTATCTCCGAGCTTAAGGAGATTAAAGAGGACTATGTACTGGTCTCGGACGATAATTTTTTCAGCGACGTCAAGAGGGCAAAGAAAATAGGTGAACTCATAAAAAAGGAAAACATCCGCAAGCTTTACACTATACAGGCAAGAAGCGACACCATAGTAAAACACCCCGAGCTTATATCCCAGTGGAAGGAACTCGGCCTTTCCAACATATTTATCGGTTTTGAAAGCATTGACGACGACAGGCTTGCCGACATCAACAAGAACAATTCCTCCTCCAACAACGAAAAGGCCTTCTATATTGCCCAGAAAAACGATGTGGGGGTTACCGCGTCGTTTATCGTCTCCCCGGATTTTACAAAGCTTGATTTTAAGAAGCTCGTGGACTTCGTGAAAAGACTCAAGATACCGGTTCCAGCCTTTTCCGTCCTTACGCCCCTTCCGGGAACAAAGCTTTTCGAGGAAGTGAAAGAAAAACTCACTACGTTTAATTACCATTATTACGACCTGTTTCATCCCGTCCTTGAAACTTACCTTTCGAAGACGGAATTTTTTAAAGAGTTTTCGAACCTCTATAAATCTTCCTATAAATCTTTGAACCTCAGGGCGCAGGATGTGTTGTTCGTCATTAAATATCTCCTCAGCGGAAAAATGCCCCTTACCCATATGCGCAGGCTGAAAAAAGCCATGAGAAGGATTTCCACCCCCTCCACTTACGTTACGCCTCCGGTTCTTGAAAATTAAAAATATTATTGCAAAATTATTTTTCAAATATTATAATATTATACTTAAATTTTATTCGTATGCGTTTCGCGCGGATTAAATATCCAGATTAATTATCTAAAGGAGGATAAAGAAGTTGAAAAAAAAGGATGCTTTCAAGGGCGTTAAGCATGAAATTCCCAGGGAATACGAAACCGTCGTGATTCTTAACCCTGAAATCGAAGAGGCTCAATTAAACCAGTTCATGGATAAAATAAAAGATATAATGTTAAAAAATAAAGCAGAATTTATAAATTTTTCAGACTGGGGCACCAGAAAGTTGTCCTTTAAGATTAAAAACTCGAGCAGGGGAAAATACCTTGTTATTCGTTTTTCCTCAAACGGCTCTTTTATACAGGAGCTGGAGAGGAACCTTAAAATAATGGATGACTGCCTGCGATTCCAGACTGTAGTGTCCGCAAAAAATACTGAGGTAGTCAAGGAGGAAGCAGCCAATGTTCAATAAGCCTATGACCGGAAAAAAGACCGCTTCCAGGCCTGCCGGAAAACCGGCGGGAACCGGTTTCGTTCGAAGGCCCTTCATAAAGAAAAAAGTATGCAGGTTCTGTGCCGATAAAAATCTTAAAATAGATTATAAGGACTCAAAGCTTCTAAGGAATTACATTACGGAAAGGGGCAAAATAATACCAAGAAGGGTCACGGGTAATTGCGCCTATCACCAGAGAAGGGTCGCCAGAGCGATAAAATTATCACGGATTATCTCGATAATGCCCTTCCAATCCGTTAATGTCTAAGATCAGGAAATTTTTCTTCGGCCTGCTTCTTTCCTTGCTGCTTGTATTGTTCCTCACAAACAGCTTTTTTACAGGGGCTTTCGCGCTTGCAAACCCTCTTTTATACCTTTTTTTAAGCTTCATCGTAATTTTTCTCTTCGTGCTATACGGGGCAGGCTCGGCGGTACCGGTGTTTCTTGCCGCGCTCCTTTCCGTTTACGTTTCGCATTATGACAATGGCGCGGTTTACCCTGTTTCCTTTATCCAGCTTATAATTTTCGTATTGATACCCTGGCTTTTTTCATACCTGATGAGCAGGGGGATTTCCATTCAGAGGTCCCTATTCTATCCCCCCGTCCTGATATTCATATTCCTGTCTGCGGGAATTTTTCTCTACCTTTTCTCCTCGAGGGCCGACATCGTTCCCCAGATTAACTCTTATGCCTCCGCCCTCGCGGCGCAGACGCAGGCGCTCTATGGAAAAATAGGCTTAAAATCCCTTGCCTCTCCGGGAATGAACGTCGAAATAAAAAGCCTTTTCGCGGACATGCTCCTCCTTCTTCCGGGTATAGCGCTCTCCCTTTCATGGATTGGCCTCTGGGTAGGATTTCTAATGGTAAAAGCGGTCTTCAAAAACATCGAAACCGCTCCTTCGTATATTAAAAACTACATTAGCGGGGCTTTATTCAGGGTTTCGGATTATTTCATAGTCCTTTTGCTCGCGGGAATTATAACCGTCCTTTTAAGTCCTGAGGTTTACAAGTTTATAGGGTATAACATCATATTCGCGGTCTCTTCCGTATACATGGTACAGGGCCTGTCGATAATTTCATATTTTTTTATTAAAAATAATTTAAATTTTTTTTTAAGAGTGTTAATATATATTTTAATATTTTTATTCTCCAACCCCCTGCTCGTCATCGTAATTTTTGCCGGCATTTTCGACACGTGGTTTAACTTCAGGGAAAGGGCGAGTAAAATCAAAAAAGAATAAAGGAGGAACGAAGCTTCAATGAAGGTAATACTTACTGAAAATGTGGAAGAACTTGGCGTAATGGGTGATTTGATAAATGTTTCGGAGGGATATGGCCGCAACTTCCTTCTGCCGAGGGGACTCGCTATTCTTGCCTCCAAGGCCAACATCAAGACTGTAGAGCATGAAAAGAGGATTATAGCGAAAAGAAAGGAAAAGATAGCGGGCCAGGTGAATGAAATTAAAGGCCGGATTGAAAAAACGGAAATTACCGTTTCCGCCAGGGTCGGAGAAAACGACAGGATTTTCGGCTCCGTAACGAAGGCGGACATCTGGGATAAGCTTAAAGAAGCAGGGTTTGACATAGACAGGAAGGCCATCCTTCTGGACAACCCGATAAAGGACCTAGGCGTTCAGACGGTAAAGATAAAACTCCATCCGGAAATTATTGCCATAGCAAGGGTAAACGTGGTTCCGGAGCGTCCATCCTCCGAATAACTTATACGCGACTTTATGGATGAAATTATATTATGGATTCGACTCGTCATCTAAAAAACCCGGCAAATCAGAACGGAGCGGGAGCGTCCAGCCCCGCTTATGTTCCTCCGCATTCTATCGAGGCCGAAAATGCCCTTATCTCCGCTATCCTCATAGACAACTCGCAGGCCGATTCCGTTCTTGGAACGCTCAGGAGCGATGATTTTTATGATACGAGAAATGCCGGCATCTATGAAGCAATCATCAAATTAAGCGAAAAAAGCGAGCCCATAGACGTTATAACTATTGCCAACAACCTTAAGAACTCCACGCTCTTCACGGGCCTGGAAGATTATCTTGCCTCCCTTTTTGAATCCCCGGCGGGACTTTTCAATATCGAACAATACGCAAAAATAATCAAGGAAAAATCGATGCTGAGGGCCCTTATCGACGCCTCGAACAAGGTCAGGCAGAAATGCTACGGCCAGTCCGAAAGCCTTGAGGATATAATAGATTTTACCGAAAAAACAGTGTTCGACGTTACGGAGAGGCATTCCGAAAAAAACTACGTAGAGATTTATCCATTAATCGTAAAATATTTTAAGACCCTTACCTCCAGGAAACACGACGACGCCGATATAACCGGAATTAGAAGCGGGTTTAAATACCTCGACGAGTACACTAACGGCTTTCAGCCCTCTGACCTGATAATAATAGCCGGAAGACCGTCCATGGGAAAAACGGCCCTCGCGTTAAGCGTCGCGAAAAACATAGCCGCGCTGAAGACCCCCGTCGCTTTTTTTTCCCTGGAAATGTCTAAAGAGCAGCTCGCGACAAGACTTCTTGCCATGACGGCGCGCATAGATTCAGCCCTTTTAAGAAGGGGAAAAATCCATAATCCCGATATAGAAAACATACATAATGCCTTAAGCATACTTCAGGATATTCCCATTTATATCGACGACAGCGCCGGGATAACGGTCACCGAGCTCAGGGCTAAAACAAGGCGCCTTAAACGCGAAAAGGGAATACAGATGGTAATAATAGACTATCTTCAGCTTATGAAGGCATCCCCGTATATCGAGTCAAGGGAACAGGCCATAGCCGACATTTCCCGTTCCCTTAAAAGCCTCGCGAAGGAATTAAACGTCCCGGTTATCGCCCTTTCCCAGCTTAACAGGATGGTGGAATCGAGAACGGAAAAAAAGCCCCAGCTTGCGGACCTGAGGGAATCGGGAGCTATCGAACAGGATGCCGACGTCATCATCTTTGTTTACAGGGAGGAGGTATACAAGAAGGACACGGAAAACCAGGGGGTTGCGGAGATCATAATCGGAAAGCAGAGGAACGGCCCCACAGGAATTGTAAAACTCTCTTTTATCAGCAAGCATACCTCATTCGAAAACATGGCGTATGAAGACGAAGGTTACGCGTAGCTCGAGCAGGCAAGCATAGCGGCCCCTATTATACCCGAATCCCCTCCTAATCCCGGCCCTAAAATATCGAGCTTTTTCGTGGATGCCTCAAGCGCCCTTTCCCTGACCTGTTTTTCAACCATGCGGGCGAGGTCGGGAATACCCTCTATCACTCCGCCCCCGAGTATGACCGCGCAGGGGTTAAAAAAATTTACCGCGTTTATAACGCCGTCGGAAAGGAATCCCGCGGTTTTTTCAACGACCATGGATGCCGCCGCGTCTTTTTTTTTGTATGCCCTCGCGACGGTTTCAGCCGTTATGTTTTCTATCTTTCCTTCCGCAAGGCTTATTAGATTTTTAAAGACTTTTCTGTCTTTTGCGGCCTTCCTTCTCGCGGTTTTCGCTATTCCTGTTCCCCCCGCGTAGGCCTCAAGGCACCCGCGGTTCCCGCAGGGGCATTTTCTGCCGCCGGAAACTATAACGGTATGGCCAATCTCCCCCGAGGAGTCGGAGCATCCCGCCGCAAGCGTTCCCTCGGCAACTATGCCGGAACCTATACCCGTTCCGATGAAGATGCATATAAGGTTTTTATAACCCGCGCCGGAGCCGAATTTCCATTCCCCATAGGTAATGGCTGTTAAATCATTCACGACGTTTACCCTCAGGCCCGTTTTTTGCTCCAGTATTTTCCTTAAGGGAACCGCGCGCCAATTAAGATTGGGAGAGAAAAGAACGGTACCGGTTTTTTTTTCTATCTGTCCGGCGATGCCCACGCCTGCCATCGAGACTTTATGCGACGCTCCTTTTTCTTTCAGAAAATCCTCAAGGCCCGATGAAATAAAATCGACCTGGGAAGAGGCGGGCGACGAACCCGCCGGGGTATGTTTTATATCTTTGAAATGCAGGAATTTCTTTTTAAGAACCCTTCCGGTCATATCGACAAGGCCGAGTCTTACGTTGGTTCCGCCGATATCGATCCCTATGGCGAGTTTATCCACTCAGTCCACCTCGATTCTTCTTCCTTCCAGAACCCCTATAATACGGTTCCTTCCCCCATTCTTCGCGTCGAACAGGTTATCATCGGCAACCCTAAGGAAATCGTCTTCCGTATTTATATCCGAATCCGGCAGCGAGGCAATGCCGATTGAAACGGTAATGCCGCGGTTTAACTGGGGAAATTTATGGTCCTGGATGTTTTGCTTAATCTTTTTCGCGACCTCGAGGGCGCTGTGAAAACTTGTCTGGGGGAGTATTATCAAAAATTCCTCCCCTCCGTAGCGCGCCACCGAGTCGGTAATTCTTATGCTCTCCTTTAGAACCCTGCCGAGGCCGCTTAATACGATATCGCCGGTCTTATGCCCGTAAGAATCGTTTATGGATTTAAAATGGTCGATGTCGAGCATCAGGATGGAAAGAGTGCTTTTATACCTCTGGGATTTATTGAATTCATTTTCGATAATCTCGTCGAGTTTCCTCCTGTTGTAAAGCCCCGTAAGCTGGTCCGTGATGCTCAGTTCCTTGAGCTTGTTGTGGAGTTTAGAGTTATCGAGGGCCACCGAAAGGCCTTTAGCGGCATGTTCCAGGAATACCTTATCCTCCTTACTGAAGCCGTAAATGGTTGAAACCATGAGGACCCCCACGTCGTCATGCCCCACGTAAAGGGGAAGCCAAGCTATATCTTTGGGAAATGCCTCGCAAAAACCGTAATCTATCGTTTTGCCCGAATCGCTTGAATCGTTTAGATGCTCTTTTAAAAGAACCGCGTTCTCTGGTATATCGTGAAACCATATGGTTTTCCTGGTAGTGAGGCAATGACCGGCTAAACCCTCTTTAACGTCTATCTTCCGGGCCACAAATTTTCTGATGCCGTAAAACTTCCATGGGATTAGATATCCCCCCGCCCTGCCGGCAGTGCCTCCCTCTTCCCCGCCTGCCCCTTCAGTCTCCGCGGGAAATTGGACGCGCGCCCCGCACCCGGACTCCTCTCCCGAAGGCGAAATATTTCCATACCTCTCGTAAATATATATTATACCGGACGAAAGATTTAAAAGCTGCTCCAGCATATCAAGGGTCGAAGAAATTATAACGTCGAAATCGAGAGAACTTGAAAGGAAATCCGAAAAAGTATTGTATTTTTCCATCCTTTCCTGCCTGTCCCTTACGGCGCTTACCATTTCAGTAAAACCCTTTCCGATATCTTCAAATTCATCCTTGGTCTCGATGTTAAGGCTTGTGTTGACGTCCCCGCTGGAAAAGCTCTTAATGGCGGATATTATGGCGAAAATAGGCTTAAGCGTATCCCCCGAAGCGATGAACGAGATGATAAAGGATATGATGAGCCCTATTAATATGATAGCCGTCGCGTAAGCGGCTGTTTTCGCAAACAGCGCCAGGTACTCCCTGTTGGAGATAAAAACCCCAAGGGAGCCGATTATTTTCCCATGAGGGTCCTTTATCGGGTGAAAAGCCGCGAATATGTCGTTTCCGTTATACTTTATCTCGTGAATGAAATCCTTCCCCGACCTCAGCCCGTCCTGTACGCCCGACGGGATTCTCGAGCCCATTCCAAAAATATTTCCCGGAATCCTGTTTGTGGAGATGCAGGTCTGGGTATTGAATACCGCCGCGAAAACCCCTGTTTTCAAGTGGTATTCGCTATAAATGGTTCCGGGAATATAATTATTGTCGTTAAGGTCGATAAGTCCGAAGATGGACCCGATTATTTTTCCATTCGATTCAAATGGGACGACGGCGATAAGGAACATTCCCGGGCTGCCCGAGGATTTTATCCCCAGCTTGGACAATTCAAATTTTTGTATTATGGAAGTCCCGGTAACCGGAAGGCCGCTACGAAATGAGTTAAAAATCGTCCCGCTTAAAGATGGCTTATATCCGTTGGCGTCTGAGCTTGACGCTATTATGGCGCCTTTCGCGTCCGTAATCCCTATGAAATCCGCAAAATTAAATGCTCTTTTATAAGAATCGGAAAGGGATTTTAAAAATGGTAAATTATTACGGGATATGGCCCTGATAATTAAAGGATTGTAAGAGCTTATGAGAAAGGCGTCCTTAAGCTTGTTGCCCTGGGAATGATAAATCCTTTTTGCCCCGGAGAGGGTGATTTTTACGCGGCTCAAGCTAGACGTTTTCGTCTGGTTTTTAAAGATAAAAGTATTTGCCACCGCAAGAAGAACGAGAGGAAACAAAACGGCCAGGGAAAAAGACAAAATAAGCTTTGTCTTTATGCTCATTCTGGGCCTGAACGGAGGTTTAAACGATATTTGCGCCATATTGAAATGCTAAACTAATTTCACATCCCGCTAAATTATAAAGGAATTTACAAAAACATAGTAATTTTGTTTTATATAATTTTCGGAAAATAATCAAGAAAAGATTACTCAAGGGAGGAATTCAATTTTATGGAGCAATAGGAAGAGCACATCGAACAAACCTTGTCGTCCTTTAAAGAGGGAAGGGACGACCTCATCGAACGGGCCTTACCGGGGTCTAATGAACAGTCATACTGCGCTTCCCAGTTCATGGCGCGCCTGTTTTTACTCATGATTATATCCATATCCAGTGCGCCCCTGACGCCCTTGGCGATATCGGCGGCGTGGGCGGCTATTTTCGAGGCTATGACGCCTTCCCTGACGTCGTTCACGGAGGGAAGCCTGAGGTGCTCGGCGGGCGTGACATAACAGAGGAAATCCGCTCCCGCGGCAGCCGCTATGGCGCCGCCTATCGCGCTCGTTATGTGGTCATAACCGGGGGCGATATCCGTTACAAGGGGACCAAGGACGTAAAAAGGGGCGCCGTTGCAGACGCTTTTTTGGAGTTTGATATTGGTTTCGACCTGATTTATGGGAACATGCCCCGGACCTTCTATTATAACCTGGACGCCTTCTTCAAGGGCCTTTTTCTGCAGCTCGCCCAGGGTTATGAGCTCGGAAACCTGCGCCCTGTCGGTTGCGTCGGCAAGGCATCCCGGCCTTAACCCGTCGCCGAGGCTTAAAACGACGTCGTTTTTCTTAGCAATCCTTAAGAGCCTTTCGTACTGTTCGTAAAGAGGGTTTTCCCTGTTATTTTTTATCATCCACGACGCTATAAGGGAGCCTCCCCTTGAAACCACGCCCATAATCCTCTTCTGGCGGTTCATCCTTCTTAGCGCCTCAAGCGTGAGCCCGCAATGGACGGTTATAAAATCCACTCCTTCCTCGCACTGCCTTTCTATTACCTCGAAGAGGTATTCAGGGTCGAACCCGCCCGCGTCCGCGCCGGATTCCATCACGGGTTGGAAGGCCTCGTAAAGAGGGACAGTTCCGACGGGAACGGTGGAGTTTTTAAGTATTTCCCGCCTGAATTCTATTATGTTTCCGCCCGTCGAAAGGTCCATGACCGCGTCGGCCCCGGCGCTAATGGCCGCAAACATCTTTTCGAGCTCGTCCGAAAGAACAAAGCTGTCCCCCGACGAACCTATATTGGCGTTTATCTTGGTCTTAAGGCCCGCTCCAACGGCCAGCGGGGTTATATCCCTCTTGCGGTTTCTGGTTATAACGGTATGCCCGTTTGCGATATCCAGGCGGATTTTTTCCGGCAGGACCCCTTCCGCCTCGGCGCAAAGTGACATATCGGCCGTAATTACGCCGTCTTTCGCTTCTTCTATGAGTGTTTTTAGGTTATTATCTTCTTTCAATCTTTACCTCCGCGTCCGGCAGGCCTTAATAAAAACCTCGGCAGCGGCCTTTATGTCCTTTTCTCCGAGTACTCCCTTCTGCAGGGCGATACGGGTTACTCCTGAACGTTTTATCTCTTCTATATTGCCCGCGTTAATCCCGCCCAGCGCGAAAACCGGTATCTTAAGGGACTTAACGACTTTTTTCAGGGCGGACGTTCCCTGCTGAAAATCCATTCCCTTTGTCCTGAAAACAGGACTGAACGTAACGGCGTCCGCGCCGTCTTCCTGCGCCTTTAGCGCTTCTTCCAAAGAGTGGGAGGAATAGAAAATCTTGAGGTTTTTTATCCGTTTTTTAACGGCCTTAACGGGAATACTGCCCGCGTTAAGATGGACGCCGTAAGCGCCGAGCGCCAGAGCGGCATCTACCCTGTCGTTGACGAAGAGCCTTATGCCGTCAAATTTGTCTGTTATTTTTTTAACCTTCTCGCCTAATTTAATAAACTCCCTTATGGATACGTCCTTCTGCCTCAACTGGAAGGCTTTAATGCCGCCCTCAAAGGCCAGTTCGAGAGCCGACAAGTAATCCCTTTCGGTTTTAAAAAGGTTTTTGTCCCCGATGAGATAAACGTTAAAATCCATCCCGTCCCAATAAAATCATTATATATTTTGAAGGTATTATTGTCAACGAAGCCTAAGATTTATGTCATTTTTGGAGATAAAAAACATGCCGGAGACCCTCTTTTGAGAGTTCCGGCACTATATATGGATTTTAAAATATTCGAAGAGGGAACCGAACCCTCACAGGTTTACTCCCAGCAGTTTGAAAAACTGCCGCGCCTACCAGTTCCGCCATGCGCCCAAGAAACTTTACGCGCACCCCTTCATATTCGGCATCCTCTTTGATTTTACGACCATGAACATACTTAGAATCAAATACAAGGCCATCCGAATACACCGAGACATTACAAATATCCCTTATAACTTCTTCGATACTTGCCGGCTGGTTATCGTAATGCGCCAGGAAATCAATATCGAGAGTCGTTCGCCTTTCCGGAATCTGCCATACCGTAAATAATAGCGCGCCTTTTAATACAAACTTATCGGCATATTTTGAGCGACTTAACCTATAGAGAAATCTTTCCATCCCATAATATTGCAGAACTTCGGCGAATGAACGGCCGGTTGTTTGCGCCTTGTTTTGAAGCAAGGCCCGAATAGACGCTTTTATATTCGTAATAGTCTTATTCATAACATACTTTCAAGTATCGGCTTGACGATGTTATCGACACGGCAAATCTTAGCGTAATACATAATTTCCTTTGGCTTTATATGCTTCTCCGCGACGGCAACTTTAAGCGCTTCCCGCGCTACATCAATGCCTATTTTATTGCGGAATTTAAAACAATCCGCGATTGTTTTGGCCAGGTTATAGACCTTGATTTTATAAGTTCCCATCTCTCGTTCTTCTATTCCGGCCTGCCATACCTTAGGGGAAAACCGGTAGAATTTTACCGGAGGATACTTAATTCTATTGGCATGGGCGCCTTGCGGGATAGCCATGTGTACGGAATGAGGAATTTCATTTGTAGCTTCATGAAACGCAAGAGCGGAAAGAAGGCAGATAACGCCCTTTTTTGCCTGAATAGAGGCTATAACGAAATCAGGGTAAGGGCCGATATCATAATTAACCAGTTGGTAAACACCCCTGGTAATCCGGGTTATTTTTCCCTCTTTTTCAACCGCGGCGAGAGAATCAGGATGGAACCCGGCTTTTAGGAGTGAGGAAAACCGCGCCAGTCCACCGTGGTTCTTAAGATACTTTATTATTTCCTGTGTTTTTTTAAACATTTGACATCCGTATAATATCACATTACTTATTAATAAGTATATAGATATTATACGGTTATGTCAATCTTTTTCCAGATTTTTTCAAGGAATTAGCCCATTCTTCCACCGTAATAACGTCTGCCTGCCGGGGAAACACTTTCTCCATTAATACCCGGTGGACCTCCGGGTCGCCGTCCAAACAAGCGTTGGAAAGAATGGTTATTACGTAATCCTTTAAAAAGTAATATTATAATCCCTAAGGGGACATTTTCATTTTGCTAATAAGGGACATTATCATATTGCTGTAACACGGAACCTAAGATTTATAATACCTCGTGGGGTCTTTAATCCCGGCCTCTCCGAAGCCCTTTTTTCTTAAGACGCAGGAATCGCAGAGGCCGCAGGCAAGGCCGTCCACGGGGTCGTAGCAGCTGTGGGTAAGCTCGAGGGGAACGTTAATGGAAAAGGCCTTAAGGATTATTTCCTTCTTCCCCATATTTATGAGCGGGGTATTTATTTTATAGCGGAGTTTTCCCGTAACCGAGGCCTTCGTGGCAAGGTTAGCCATATCCTCATAGGCGGCTATGAATTCGGGCCTGCAGTCGGGATAACCGCTGTAATCCAGGTGGTTCACGCCTATAAAAATATCCCCGGCCAAGGTAACTTCGGCAAGGGCAAGGGCGTAAGACAAAAATATCGTGTTGCGGGCGGGAACATAGGTAGCGGGAATGTCTTCCGCGGTTTCATGGGGGTTTTCGGCATTGATACGGTTTTTGGGGACCTCGATGCCGGCGTCCGTAAGCGCCGAACCCTTGATAGGGCTGAAATCCAGGTTTATTATCACGTGGCTTTTTAAGCCGAAGCGGTCTGCTATTTTCTTAGCGTGTTCGAGTTCGACCTTATGACGCTGATTGTAGAAAAAGGAAAGCGGCACAACCTCGAAGCCTTCGTCAACGGCGATTTTAAGAACTGTGGAGGAATCCAGCCCCCCGCTGAATAGAACTACCGCTTTTTTTCCTGAGGCATTAATTGAATCCGCCACCTTTATCCTAAATATGCATTGTTATTACGACGCCCATCATGGCAATAACGATGCCCATTGTACCGAGCGTTATTTTGAACTGGCTCGAAAGCCTTCGATCCACCGAATCGATTTTTTCGTCGACCCTTTTGATCTCGGAACTAAGCTGTTTAATATCGGCGTCTATCCTGGCCTGAAAAGTGTTGAACTTCTCGGAGAACCACTTCTCCTGATATTCGAATTTGGTATCGAAATATTTTTCAGGCGAAACAGAAAGGCCTGGGTCCATAAAAGATTCCTCTTTTTTAAATTCATCCATGTTTCCGACGTCTTCCTTTTTTATTATACCATCAAGATTATTTTTTTTATATAATCTGTTTTATTTTTATTATAACGGGTAATTGTTACGATATTATGAAGGGTTTGTTGCAATTAAGTTAAATTTTACGCAAAAATAAAAACTCCCGGCAACCTCGTAAAAAGCTGCCGGGAGCGTGGAAATAAATAAATCGGGCACCTTTAATTCATTTAAGAGACGAAAGATACCTTGCAAGGGCGTTCAGCTGGTATTCCGGCATATCCTTAAAATCCGGCATTATGACTAAAAATGTCTTTCCGCCCGCGCTGGCCGGCGTCCCGAGGATATAATGGCTTCCGGGATGAAGTATCTGGGCTTTTATCCACGCGAGGCTTCTTTTCGCGCCGACGGTCGAGAGGTCGGGGCCTACCGTTCCCCCTTTTCCGTTTATCTCGTGGCATGAAATACAGTTATCCTGCTCGAAAACCATCTGGCCTTCCGTTATTTTAGAAGGGGCCTTTTGGGCCATCATTCCGGGGAAGTTTTTGACATACGCGGCAAGCGAGTCAAGGTCTCCCGCGGAAATATTTTTAAATCCGGGCATCCTGTTGATATAAGTCCTTCCGTTCACCGTAACCTCGGAGCCAACGGTAAAATGGCTTCCGGGATGAAGTATCTGATTTTTTATCCAGGAAAGGCTCCTTTTCTTTCCGACGCTGGACAGGTTCGGCCCTACCGTTCCGCCGTGCCCGTCTATCACGTGGCAGTCTATGCAGTAGTATTCCTTGAACAGCCGCGGTCCCGAAGAAGAAGCAAAGACCGGTTTAACGTAAAAGAAGGATAGAATAAAAACAAGACAAGCAAAAATGCCGGATAAGTATTTCATTTTTTGCCCCCTTTAAATTAAGATTAAATATTATCTTTCCATTTTTATTATATACCCGGTTTGCGCCATGTCAATTAATAGTTGGACAATTAATAGTTGTTATTGACATTTTCAAAAAGATGTAATAAATTATTTCATAATATGTCGGACGGCTCCATCAGCAATATAGATTATGAAAAAACCTTCGGCGCCATAGCGGCTCCAATAGCCGTGAAGGACAACTTCGGAAGAATCCTGTATATGAACCGTCTGGCAAAAGAACTCTCCTCTATAGCCGTAAACGATATTTTCCCCACGGACTCCCACTTTACCGCGGAAGAAAAGATAGACATCAAGGAATCGGGGATTATCGACTACGAAATAAATGTCATCGGCCACGAAGGGGACGTTCAAAAAAGGTTCTATAAAATAACTACTTTCCCCCTCCTGAACGAAAGCGGTTTTTACGTGGCCACGGTCTACTTTTTTTATGACAACACCCGGATTGCCGAAGACATATTGGGCATGTTAAGAGACATAAACGACGCCCGCTTCCATGATTTCCTCCCTAAGAAAAAGCTTGACAGGATACTTGCCGTCGAGGTGGAAAGGGCTTCAAGATATGAAACCCCCCTTTCTCTCGTCTCATTTAAATTCAAAGACTTCGTCGTTGGGGTCGGGGGCGTCGAAAATCCCCAGGAGGTCCTTAAGGGCTATATGAAATTTTTAAGGCCGCTTTTCAGGAAAACCGATTATTTTTTTGAGATGGGATACAACGATTTTCTCGGCATCCTTCCCCACACGAACAAGGAGCACGCGATAAAATCGATGGAAAAGGCCTCGAGAATTTCAAAGGAATTCCATATGAAGCACGATATTTTATTCAAGGTTGCCGAGTTTGATTTCACGAAACATCACAAGGATAGATTTTCCCTCGTAGAGGAAGCCAAAGAGGAAAGAGACAAAAAGTAATTCAGGTAAAACATCATGCCCGGGAAGAGGGGATTCACCTTAATAGAGCTTTTGGTGGTAATAGCGATAATAGGCGTCCTCTCCGCTATCGCCGTCCCCACCTATTTAAGCTACCAGAACAGGGCGAAGGAGTCCGAGGCCAAAACCAACCTGGGCTCGCTGTTTACCGACGAAACCGCCTTTAACTCCACGAATTCATTTTACCTCGCGTTCGCGGACCCTTACGGCCACTTCACTCTAAGCGACGCCTGGCCTCAAAATACTTCCCTGGGCCTCCATTCATTTGCCAACGGCGGAATATTAACCGCTTTTCCGGGTTCCCCTTTCAAGTGCGACGCTTCAAACAAGGTTATCGAAAGCGATGGAATAACGCAGGCTCCCGCGACGGCCGGAGGCGGCGCCGCTACCCTGGGCTTTATAATTTACGGGCAGGTGTATTACCTTTATTACGCGGAATATACGACGGGAGCCGTAACATCCCCGATGGTAAGCGCGAATACGGCCTATGGCGGCGCAACCATCGGTAAAACCTCGCCGCCGGCCGACGCCGACGGGTATTGCGGTTCCGGGTTCGTCGGACTGGCCGTCGGAAATATTACGGGGACTAATTACCAGGTCATCGCGAACAACAGCTACTCCCAGACCCAGGACTTCTACGACGGCTCCTCCTTCTGAAATCTTAATTAGGAAACTATAAGCGCTATTTTTCTGATTGACGCTCTTGAGGTACTGGATTAAAATTAAAACATAAATAAATCGGCGGTTAAACCCATCTTATGCCGTTAGTGAATTATAAATTTAACTAACATTGCCGAGAAGCCCCCCTTCCGCGAGGGAGGGGTATTTCACGTTACAATAGAGGTTTGAAATAAGCTAAAAACATCCTGCTTTGCCGGCTAAGGCACCCCGGATAGCCTCCATAGACGGGCTTAAAAGTTTTTTAATCGATTTTTTTAAGGATTCCAAAGTAGAAATCTTTTTATTCGGTTCGAGGGCTTCGGGAAAATCGGTTAACACTTCCGATATAGATATTGCATTTTTATCTGACGGCGATATTTCTTACAAATTATCCCTGTTAAGGGAAATATTGGACGACAGCAACCTTTCCCAAAAAGTCGATTTAATAGATTTAAAAAATGCGTCGTCGCTAAAAAGTATAGTCGAAACCGAAGGAATTAAATGGATTTAAAAAAAAATTGTGAAGTTTCTAACGGTGAGTTAAGGTCGGGAGTAAGAGAATAAATAAATCTGAAACCTTTTTCACGGTTACAGGAAATCAAAGGGGTATAACTCATATAACATCACCAATCAGACTGACACGGAATATCTAACGCTTCCGAAATATCTAACGCTTCCGATAATTTTGCAAACGGTGAGCGCTTTTTTCTTTTTCTTCGCCCTTCGAACGCCTTTATCTTTCAACATCTTTCACTTTATTGCCTGTTTTTAATATTTCTAGGGCTGGAGGATAAGTTTCGTTGAAATCTTTTTGAAGAAAGGAGTGAGGCTCGATGTCAAGGCTTATATTTCTTCTAAGTCTAGTAAGCAATAAATCAAAGTCATAATTGTCTAAACCGGCAATAAATTTTTTCATTACGACTGCAACATCGATATCGCTCCATTTATTTGCCGTACCTTTTGCATAAGACCCGTAAATATAAACCTCTGCCGGATTGATTTTATTCTTTTTCAGTACGTCTATATATCTAAGGACTATATTATAAACTGTTTGAATATCTAATCCTTTTCCGTTATCTTCTTTTTTAGCCATTTCCTTAATCCTTTAATTGATTTGATATTGTCTTCGGTGAACTTCTTCGTACATTTTTTATAAAAGGTCTTCTTGTAATCATCATATCTAACGCCTATATTAAATTTAGTAATGTTCTGCCTTTTTATTTTAATATATATCTTAATATTTAAATTATATTGTTATAATTATAACACGCAGGTATTACTAAATCAAATATTCTTTAAAGATTGTCAATGCAAAATAAAAATGTCCGCTTTTAGTTAAAATTAATATTAAAAATTAGGGCATTTCTACTTTGCTAAGAAGGGATATTATCACATTGCATACTGCTCATAAAAACTTTCCGCTTCCGATAATGCTTTTATGCGCGTATTATCATCCGTGAAGTCTTTTGTGCAAAGTACTTTGCCATTCTTTGCCGTTTCATAAACTATTACGGAATAATTGGTAACTCTTGCGGCTATTCCATGTTTTACTATCTTTCCCGTCTTGCCGTCTTTAAATATTTCCGTCAACTTCTTGCCGGAACGTTCCTGTTTCGCTTTTATTTTAGGCTTAGATAAAAATATAC
>JAKAPT010000039.1 GCA_021806885.1 bacterium
ATCCAAAAAAATGGCGGAATTTAACGTTACCCCCCTCGAGGTTTCACAGGCGCTGCAAAACAATAACTTTATCTCTTCTACCGGCTATACAAAAAATAAATACTTACAGATTAATATCTCGACGGCAACGGACATTCACTCCGTAAAAGCCTTCAGAAACCTTGTCGTTGCCAACGACGGCGGGACTTTGGTTAGAATAAAGGATATAGGAACGGTTGAGCTGGGCTCCATCGGTTACAACGCCGGAAATATTTTTAACGGCCAGAAGGCTGTCGTAACCGGAATTTATACCACTCCAACCGCGAATCCCCTCACGGTGGTATCCAATTTATTGAAATTAATCCCTTCCATTAAGCGGGGACTTCCACCCGCTATGCGCCTTCAGGTTGCTTTTGACAGGACCATATTCATCAAAAACGCGATAAGCGAGGTAATAAAAACTATAACAGAGACTTTTTTAATCGTGGTAATAGTCATATTTCTCTTCCTGGGTTCCGCGAGGAGCGTCATAATCCCGGTTATAGCCATCCCTCTTTCGATTATAGGGGGGCTTTTCGCAATGTTCATACTCCACTATTCCATAAACCTCCTAACTCTCCTTGCCATGATCCTGGCTATCGGACTTGTCGTGGACGACGCGATAATCGTCGTCGAAAACGTCAGCAGGCACATAGAGGAAGGGAAAAAACCGCTCGAGGCAGCCCTTTTGGGCGCAAGGGAACTTGGAATCCCTATAATCGCCATGTCAATAACCCTTGTAGCAGTGTTTTTGCCGATAGGCTTCATGTCCGGTCTTACAGGCGCGCTGTTTAACGAATTTGCTTTCACGCTTGCGGGAGACGTGGTAATCTCCGGAATAATAGCGCTTACCTTATCCCCCATGCTTACCTCAAAATTTATAAAAGAGGACGTCGGCAAAAAAGGCCTAACTCATTTATTCGATATATCGTTCAATAGAATAAGAGTCCTTTATTCAAAAATACTCAAAGTTGTCCTTGACAGCAGGGCTATAGTCGTTTTTGTAATTATAGTCGTTCTCGTCAGCGCGTATTTCCTCTTTATAACAAGTAAATCCGAGCTTGCCCCCACGGAAGACCAGGGGGTTATTTTTACGCTCGGACAGGCCCCGCCTACGGCAACCCTCAATTATCTCAAGAAATACTCGAAACAAGTAGGGGCCATTTATAATAACTTCCCCGACAGGAGCCATTACTTTATGGCCCTGGGTTTTCCTTCAAATAATGGAATGATATCGGGAATGCTCCTGACCCCCTGGAATAAAAGAAAACGAACGGAGATGCAGCTTATGCCGTTACTTCAACAAAAACTTAACTCTGTAGTCGGGGTTAAGATGGTTGCCTTCCCCCTTCCAAGCCTTCCGGGGGCGCAGGGTCTCCCGGTACAGTTCGTAATTACAAGCACGGCATCTTATAGCGAAATGTACGGAGTTTCAAATAAAATAATGGAAGGCGCGATGAAAAGCGGGCTCTTCGCTTACGTAGACAGCGATCTGAAATACGACGAGCCCCAGATTGACGTAAATATAAATAAAAACAAGGCTAACAGCATGGGGATCAATATGCAGCAGGTAGGCGACACCCTTTCCACGCTTTTAAGCGAGAATTATATAAACTGGTTTGACATGCAGGGATACAGCTACAAGGTCGTCACCCAGGTTCCCCAAAAATACAGGCTAAATTCCCAGTTTCTAAAAAATTACTATATGAGAGCGTCGAACGGCAGCATGGTTCCCCTTTCAAGCTTTATATCGATAAAGAATTCCGTGGTGCCCGAGGCCCTTAACAGGTTTAACCAGCTCAATTCCATAACTATTTCAGCAGTGACCAAGCCGGGAGTCGCACAGGGGAGTGCCTTGGATTACCTTGAAAAGATATCCAAAAAAGTATTCCCTAGGGGATTTACATACGATTTTTCCGGACAATCAAGACAGTTCATCCAGCAGGGCTCCGCAATGCTCATTACATTCTTTTTCTCTTTGATAATAATATACCTTGTTCTTGCCGCCCTCTTTGAAAGCTTTGTAGACCCGCTTATAATACTGATAAGCGTTCCCATGTCTCTAACAGGAGCCCTGATTTTTTTAAGCCTTGGTTTCGCGACGGTAAACATTTACACCGAGGTAGGCCTTGTGACCCTCATTGGGCTTGTAAGCAAACACGGAATACTTATTACAAGATTCGCGAACGACCTTCAGGAACAGGGGGTCGAAAAGAGAAAAGCCATAGAGCAGGCTGCCGCAATTAGACTAAGGCCAATACTCATGACTACGGGAGCCATGGTTTTTGGGGTTGTTCCGCTGCTAATAGCCACGGGGGCGGGAGCGGTAAGCCGGTTTGATATTGGACTTGTCATAGCCTCGGGGCTCGGTATCGGAACCTTTTTAACGATATTTGTGGTGCCTACGGTATATCTGCTTATAGGAAAAGATTTGAGCAAAAAAAGGAAGGCAAGCGAAACAGGCGGGAATAAACCTACTTTGGGCTGACGAGCTCCAAAACCCTTTTATAAAGGGAATTAAGGTCTTCTAAAACCTCTTTTTTCTTCCCCATTTTCATTTCAAGTTCATATTTCTTGTCTTTAACCGTTCTGTTTCCAACGACTATTTTATAGGGTATCCCGATAAGGTCTATATCTTTCAACTTCACCCCGGCCGAGAGCTTTCTATCGTCAAACAGGACATCCACCCCTGAGGATTTCAATCCGGCATATATTTTTTCGGAAATATAGGAGATTTCCTTATCTTCTATGTTTATCGAGACGACGGCGACGGAGAACGGGCTTACCGAAACAGGAAGGTTGATTCCTGTTTCATCTGAAAATACCTCGATAAGGGCCTGAAGCGTTCTCCCTACCCCTATTCCGTAGCACCCCATCGCAAAATATTTATTTTCGCCTTTTTCATCGAGGAATTTTGCATCAAAGGCAGAGGAATATTTTGTCCCCAGCTTAAAAATATGCCCGAGTTCTATGGCGTTTTTAACCTTAAGCCCGCCCGAGCATATGAGGCACCTGTCCCCTTCCTGGACATTTCTTATATTGGAAATTATATCGGGGTTAAAATCCCGCCCCACCTTCACGTTTGCCATGTGGGTATCCTTCTTGTTCCCGCCGGTAACCCAGTATTCAGAATTATTAATCTCTTCATCGGCAACTGACAGGGAAATATCCTTAAGTCCAAAAGGGCCCGCGTATCCGCACGGAGCGCCCGTTATTCTTTCGACATCTTCTTCTTTTGCAAGGGCCAGGTTTTTAACCCCTGCCGCTTTTTTTAATTTATGTTCGTTTATTTCTCGATCACCTCTTATCACGGCGGCTATGAACCCTTTTTCCGAATCATATATGATGGTTTTGGCAAAACATATCTTATCGATTTTAAGATACGCGCTTACCTCCTCCACGGATTTTTTCCCCGGCGTGACAAGCTCCGCCATTTTCGGCTGCCTGCATGAATCGAGCGGCTTCCGCGCGTCGCCCGCCGAACTTGCTTCGTTCACCGATGCCGAATAACCGCAAACCTCGCACGAAATAACCTTGTCCTCGCCGTACTCGGAAAAAACCATTAATTCCTCGGAATAAGAACCCCCTATCTCTCCAGATTCGGCCTTTATAAAATTAAATTTAAATCCCAGTCTCCTGAAGATGTTTTCATACGCGCCCCTCATCGCCTTGTAGCTCTTATCCAGCCCCTCTTCGTCTATATCGAAGCTGTAGGCATCCTTCATTATGAATTCCTTTGCGCGCATCAGCCCGAACCTTGGGCGCATTTCATCCCTGAATTTCAGATGTATCTGGTAGAGAGTAAGGGGGAGTTCTTTGTAGGATTTTATATTCCTCTTCACAAGGTCGGTAATCACCTCTTCGTACGTCGGGGCAAGGCAAAAATCCCTTTCCTGACGGTCTTTAAACCGCAGAAGCTCCTTGCCGTAATCTTCGTCCCTTCCTGATTCTTTCCATAATTCCAGCGGCTGAACGAAGGGCATGGAAAGTTCTACCGCCCCCGCAAGATTCATCTCCTGCCTTATTATCTCCTCCAGTTTTTTTAAACTTCTTAATCCCAGCGGCAAATAGGTATATATTCCACCTGAAAGCTGCCTCACGTAACCGGCCCTCAAAAGAAGCTTATGGCTCTTTAACACGGCCTCTTTAGGGTCTTCCTTTAGCGAAGGAATAAAAAAATTCGAGTATCTCATAATAAATTAGACTATTTTTTCTCCCGTTATATTCTCGACCCCGTTTATAAGAGCGTTCAGAATATCCCTGTTATCATACTTTCCGATAATCTTTCCCCTCGAAAAAAGAACGGATTTATTCTTTCCGCCCGCGATACCTATATCCGCGTGTTTTGACTCCCCGGGGCCATTTACGACGCAACCCATGATAGCTACCTTAATATCGGACTTTATTTTCGAGGACAATCTTTCAAATTCTCTCGCGATATTTACTATATCAATCTCGGTCCTCGCGCAAGTAGGGCATGAAAGAAGCTTGACCCCTCCCTTCCTCAGGCCGAGGTTTCTGAGGATATTGAAACCGGCAATCACTTCCATGACCGGGTCATCGCTTAGGGAAACTCTTAGCGTATCCCCCAGGCCTTTATAAAGCAATATTCCAAGCCCCTCTCCTGATTTTAACGCCCCCGAAAAAGCGGTGCCTGCCTCAGTAATGCCTATATGGAATGGATAATCGACATGCCTTGCAAGCAGTTCATAGCCCCTAACCGTCGTCAAAACATCGGTAGATTTTAACGATATCTTGATATCAAGGAAAGATTCCTCTTCGAGGATTTTTATATGTTTAAGGGCACTTTCCACCATGGCGGCTGCAAAATCGCCCTTATTTTTGTTAAGTATTCCCTTCTCTAAGGAACCGGAATTCACCCCTATGCGAATAGGAACTCCTTTGCTTTTACAGGCGGAAACAACCTCTTTAACCTTCTTTTTGTCCCCTATGTTGCCCGGGTTAATCCTTAATCCACTTACCCCCGCTTTTATCGATTCTATCGCCAGCCTGTGGTCGAAGTGGATATCGGCTATAACTGGGATACTCGCCTGTTTAATTGCTTTCTTGAGCGATTTCGCGGCATCAAGGGTGTTGACGGATACCCTTGCTATCTCGCAGTTGTAATCTTCGAGCTCTTTTATCTGCTTGATAAGGGATTCCGTGTCCTCGGTAACGACATTTGTCATGGACTGGACGCTGATCGGGTGCCCCGAGCCTATGGCAACATCGCCTATTTTGATTGTTCCGGTATGCCTTCTCTTTATCATTTCAGGGATTCGAGGTAACGGGCTATTTTGCCGATATCGGAGGAAGGAACATAATTGTAAGACGGCATAAGGACATAATACTGTTTTCCGTTTATGATGACCCTGGTCCCAAGTTTAAAATGGAGCGAAGGGTAGGCGATCTGGGCGGCGGTCCAGGTGTAGCTTTTGTGCTTCAGGGCGTAATGAGACAAGGAAGGGCCTAGCGTTCCGCCGGCGCCGTTTATGGAATGACAATCGACGCAATTATAATAGTCGAAAAGGTACCCTCCGCCGTAATAATCCGCCGAGTGAGCCTGTTTTATGTTAAGAAATAGGATTGCCGACAACGCAACCATCAAAAATATGAATAGCATCCTGGACTTTATCTTTACGATATACATTTTTTGGACCCCTGAAAATTTATTTTTTTATCGTAATGGTAACTTCAACCATCATCCCGGGCTTTAAGTCATATCCGTCTTTGTTTAATATCTTTATCCTTACCGGAAGCCTGTGCGTTACCTTGGTAAATGTTCCCGACGGGTTATTCGTGGGTATAAGGGCAAATTTCGACGTGGCGACGGAGCCCACATACTTTACCACTCCTTTAAAAACCTTCCCGGGGAATGAATCAACATTTATAACAGCCGGATCGCCGGTTTTAATGTAACCAGCGTCGGTTTCCTTGACATTTGCCGTTACCCATATCCTGTTAAAGTTATTTTCCATTACTATGGGGGTGCCCGGCATAATGTATTCCCCGATATAAGACATTTTCTCGGCCACAACGCCGTCTATGGGAGAATATATAAAGGTGTTTTTATAGTTTGCCCGCGCCTGTTCATAAGCCGCTTTGGCAATCTTTACGGAAGCCTCCAAGGGCTTGAGGGTCGAAATCTTGAAAGCCACGCCCACGCCTTTTAAATAATTTGATTCGAAATAATTTCTTTTCGCAGTGCCCAGGGCAACTTCAGCAGACAGGTATTGCTGCTTTGCCACCAGATAGGAAGTCCTCACGGCGTCAAATTGCTGCTTCGTAATGAATTCCTTTTTAATTAAAATCTTGTCTCTTTCATAATCATTCCTGTCAAGGTCATATGCCAGCTTTGCCTTTTTTAAGTTTAATTTGGAGGAGCGGTAAGCCAGTTTGGATAAATAGTAGGAATTGTAATTCGTCCCAAGGAATTGCGCTATGTTAGAACCAGCGCTGGTTAGTTTTGCCACCGCGAGGTCGTAATTGGCCTTAGCCTTTAGCATAGCGGGATAATACGTGGAATCATCTATCTTAGCGACGAGTTCGTCCCTTTTTACCTTCTGGTTTTTTGCTACATATATTGCTTTTATGTTCCCGGGCACCTGGGTGCTTACGGCAATAAGATGGCCGTCTATCTCCGCGTCTTCTGTGCTGACGTGGGAAAGCCCGAATACATACCATCTAACGACAAATACCCCGCCTATAATAGCTATAACAAGAATTATAGCCGCGGCAACTATATTTTTTTTTTGTAAATTTTGAAATCTTTTCAGGGACTTTGCTTAATCCCTCGTTTTTCTCCGAACCCCCGTTCATAAGTCCACCATTATTTTATTAAATTTATTGTTTATTAATTTAATTAACGACGCTCACGGATATTAGCCTGTTCTGAAAAGTGCCGGTAAGCCTCTTAAGGTTAAGTATCGCGTCATAATAACGCCTTTTAGCGGATAATAACATATGTCTTGCCCTTACAAGGTTAGCAAGGGCGGTGATAACATCTACGCTCGTGGCTACCCCCGCCTTGTACTCCTCTTCGACAAGGCTGTAATTTTTGGAGGCAAAACTTTCTTCATATTTTAGCGTGACGACCTCTTCCCTTAGATTTTTCACATTATAAAAATCGGATATTACCTGTGCCCTTAAATCCCTTCTCGACTGAACCATATTATACAGCGCCTCATTGGATTCAGACCTTGCCTTTTCTATGGAAATAATCCTTGTTCCTCCCTGAAACAAAGGCATCGTCAAATATGCCCCGGCCGTCCAGTAGTTTGGAGAACCGGCAGGAATAAAATGGGTATTTGACATTTCATTAAAAGAGGCCTGAAAATTAATTTTGGGTATATACTGGCTCTCATAGTAACCGGTTTCATTTCTCGCGGTTTCTAAGGAATAATTCAATGCCTTCAGGCCGGGATTATTTCTGTATGCCTCGGCAATATAATTTTTAAGGGATTTTTTGGCTAGAAACGGTTCGGGGGGCGAAACAACCGAAAAATCGTAATCTATACCCATAAGGGAGGCAAGCCTGGCCTTAGAGGTTTTTAATGAATTTTTACCGCTGATTAATCCCTGTTTTGCCGAATAATACTGGGACTTTGCCTGGAGGATATCCGTTATTATCGCGAGGCCCGCCCTAAGCTTGGCCCGCGTAAGCTCAAGATGGGCCTTAGCCTCTTCATAGGTTTTTTTATCCGCTTTTATAAGGCTCTCGTCATTCAAAACCATATAGTATGAAACAGCAACATTATATAGCGTATCGGCAGAAACACCGTTCAAATTGCTCTTTTCCGAAAGGGCGCTATTACGCGCGGCATTATACGCCGGAATTACGCTGAGGTCCAGCAGCGGCTGGTTTAAAGTAAAGCTGTACTCGTAATTCGGGTAAAAGAACGTAAATAACTGGCCTTCAAGATAGTTTGTAGATGGGCTCTGATACGCTGGAGGGGTAGGAGGTATATTCGCGTGAAACCTCTGGTCCGCGTATCTGAAATTGATGTCCGGCAGGTACATGCTTATCGCGGACCATTTCAAAAGCGTGGATTGATAATATATTTCCTTAGTAGCCTTTATAGTGCCGTTTTTTAAAGCTGCAAGCCTGTATGCTTCTTTAAGCGTTACAATATGCTTTACCTGTGGGTTTGAAGAAAAAGCTGTAGCCGGAAATGCCGGTTTGCTTAAAAAAACAAATAAAATTAAAAAAAATAAAGGAGCTACACGAAAATTTGCCTTTTTCATAAATAAATTATACTGACTTATCAGTCATAAGTCAAACAAATTCAAAAAAGTGTCAAGGCAAATTGAAAACGCTTCCTCCTTGCCAAAGCAGAAACGAAGCCAGCGAAGCTCAATCTCCCTTTTTATTTTAATTAATTTTATATATTTTGTATAATGAAAAAAAGGAAGTCAAAAATTTAAAAATATTGATAAAAATGAATATTTATCTCCTGATAATTTTATCGCTGGTTTTCTTTATCCTTTTCATCACCCCGATTTTTTTAGGTTTGTTGTACGTGAACAGGCTTAAGCATAAATTTTCGGACGTTTTGACGGAAAACACCTTTAAGAACGACGAAACCGAAAAAACTGCGTTAGTACTTAAAACCGAAAAGGAAAATCTTGAAAAGGCCTTATCGGCTCAGAAACGGGATTACGAAGAAAGGATCGAGGCGATTAAAAGAGATTATGAAAAAAGGCTTTCTGACCAACGCGAGGAATTTTCGGGACTGGAATCCAAGCTAAAGGATGCGTTCGAGAACCTCTCTAGCAGGATACTGGAAAACAAAGGCAAGGAATTTACCGATTTAAATTCAAGAAATATTGACGCCATTCTCAAGCCTCTCTCGGAAACAATCAAGGATTTCGGTAAAAAAGTGGACGACAGGTATAATTCCTCGTCAAACGAGATATTCTCTCTAAAGGACCAGATAAATAAATTTATGACCTCGGAAAAAACCATGATTCAAACAACCGAAAATCTCATCAGGGCATTAAAAGGGGATTCTAAATTGCAGGGTTCATGGGGGGAAATGGTGCTTGCCAGGATACTGGATAATTCGGGCCTAAACGAAGGAGAGGAATATGAACTCCAAAAAACGGTAAAGTCGGTGGATGAGGACGGATACTTCAAAATGCTAAGGCCTGACGCGATTATCAGGCTTCCTGAAAACAGGAAAATAGTTATCGACTCAAAAGTGTCCCTGAGCGATTACGAAAAATATATTAACGGCAACGAAGAAGGCGAAGCCATAAGGGAGGGGTATTTAAGCGCCCATAAAGAGTCGCTTAAAAGGCATATAAGCGAGCTTAGCGGGAAATACCAGAATCTTCCGGGAACACCATCCCCGGATTTTGTCATTATGTTTGTCCCGATAGATTACGCCCTTGCCGTTGCCGCCAAAGACTCGGACATTATATATAACGCCTTTAAAAATAACATCATTTTAGCGACCCCCTCAGTTCTTATGCTCATCATAAAAACCGTTGAAAACCTCTGGAAACAGGAAAATCTGGATAAAAACGCGAAAAAAATCCTTGTTGAAGCTACCGGTCTTTACGATAAATTTATTGGATTCATCGAAGATATGAAAAATATCGATAAAGGCATATCGGCGACAAGAAAATCCTACGACGATGCGTTCAAAAAGCTTAATTCCGGAAAGGGAAATATCATTAAGAGGCTTGAAACCATTAAAGCCGCGGGCGTAACAACCACGAAATCCCTCCCAGAGTCTGTGGAATACGACAATAATTGACCTGACATTGCCCCCCTCTCATCCCCGCCATATTCTTATTGATATTATAAAAATCGGCGGCAATCGTAAAATTTTTTTTAAAAAAAAGATCTTTTTAATCTTGATTCTATAAATATTGATGATATATCTATAATAAGAAAATTAATTATTAATTTTCAAATTTATAATTTTATTGAATCTAATGAGGGTAAATTCATGCAAATCGAAACATTTAAATCATTTTTTAAGGGAAAAACGAAGATTCTAATAGTTTTATTACTAACTTTATCAATTGCTTCAGTCTCGTTTAGCGGCTGCGCCACGCAGAACGAAACAGTTGGAACGGCAGTAGGGGCCGGAACGGGATTCGTCCTGGGCGCCCTCACGGGGGGACCGGTAGGCGCAATCCTTCTTACGGGTGTTGGGGCGGCTGTCGGGTTCGGAATCGGTTACATTACCGGTCCATATAGAATCGTAAGAGAGGGGGGACCTTATGGAATGTTAAATCCCCCTTACAGACTTGCCAGTAACGACCCCGTGGGAGGCCCTGCTATTACCAACAATTATGGCGTGGAATTCAAAAACATTAAAGGGGTTTTGATTTCCGACCTTTCAATATCTACCAGTCCCAAATTTATATCGAAGGGAAAGGCGGTAGATTTGGTCATGAAGTATAACGTATACGGAAACAAATACACCATCAAGGATTCCTCCATCCAGGAAACCAGGATCCTTGAAGGACTCAGCGGAAAGATTTATTATTCCAATACCTCAAACACGGGTATCGCCGAAGAGGGCTTTTATAAAACAGACCTCTCAGTTACGGTTCCCGAAAAAATTCCTTCGGTTTACATCTACGAAGCGATTGTAAAGGTAAATAATATTATCACCGCGCTGAGCTCGAAGCTGGTTTTCGTAAAGTAATAATACTGTAAGCAGACAATTAATTAATCGTAACTATCCTCCTCAGCCAAAGAGGGGCCCATTGGGCCCCTCTTTTATATTTTTATGAATAATCAAAAAAGGAGTTTTTTATGAAAAAGATAATATTGAAATTATTTATTGTTTTCTCGCTTTTAATGATTGGAGCTTCCCTGGCGGGCTGTGAGGCATATATCGGGGGGGAACCGGGGCCGCCGCCGGCACCAGGATATTATTACCACCATGGACATTATTATTACCACAACGGAGAGGGAGAAGGGGACCAGGGCGACAATAACAACCAGGGTGATTAAGACGATTGGAGTTAATAAGACGGAGCCAAGATTAATGCTTGGGCATAAGAAATTAATATTGAAATTATACAGTAATTATATTTTAATAAAAAAAAATTTAAATTAATTTAACTGATAATTTTGTCATCACCGGCTACGGTGCGTATTAATTTCTCATAAAGGAGAACGGGGATATGAAAAAGAAGCGGAACGCCTTATATGCCCAGTCGGGCGGGGTAACGGCGGTCCTCAACGCGTCTGCGTGCGGCGTAATAGAGACCGCGCGCAGGCATAAGGATACCATAGGCAAGGTATATGCCGGCCGTAATGGAATCATAGGCGCATTGACCGAGGACCTCATCGACACCGGCAAGGAGCCGGATAGAGCTATTGCCGGACTGCGCTATACGCCGTCAGGAGCTTTCGGCTCGTGCCGCTACAAACTCAAGAGTTTAGAAGAGAACAGGGCTCAGTATGAACGCCTGATAGAGGTCTTCAAGGCTCACAACATCGGCTATTTCTTCTACAACGGCGGGGGAGACTCTGCCGATACCTGCCTTAAAGTCTCTCAGTTGTCCGGAACACTGGGTTATCCCATCCAGGCAATCCATATACCGAAGACAGTCGACAACGACTTGCCTATCACGGATTGCTGCCCCGGCTTCGGCTCCGTTGCCAAATATGTCGCGGTTTCCACGCGCGAGGCGAGCTTCGACGTTGCCTCTATGGCGCTGACCTCCACCAAGGTGTTTGTACTTGAGGTGATGGGGCGCCACGCCGGCTGGATTGCCGCTGCCGGATGCCTGGCTGCTGACAGGAACAATAATATACCAATTGTCGCCCTGTTCCCCGAGGTTTCCTTCGACCAGGACAAATTCCTTGCCATGGTAAAGGATAATGTAGAGAAGTCAGGCTATTGTACGGTGGTGGTGTCCGAAGGAACGAGGTGGCCCGACGGGCGCTTCCTCGCCGAGGCTAGCACTAAGGATGCCTTTGGCCACGCCCAGCTTGGCGGAGCAGCCCCCTTAGTGGCAACCATGGTGAAGGATAAGCTCGGCTATAAATATCACTGGGCAGTGGCGGACTACCTGCAGCGTTCCGCACGGCATATCGCATCAAAGACAGACGTCAAACAGGCTTACGCGCTAGGCAAGGCCGCAGTTGAACTTGCGCTCAGGGGACGGAACTCCGTTATGGCCGCGATTGTGAGGATCTCGGACAACCCCTACAAATGGAAAGTCGGTGTGGCTGACCTGAAAGACGTTGCCAACAAGGAGAAGTTCATGCCAATGAGTTTTATCTCTGAAGATGGGTTCGGCATCACCCAAAAATGTAGAAATTATCTTAAGCCTTTAATCCAGGGAGAGGATTATCCTCCTTACTCTAATGGCCTGCCTGATTATATCACCCTTAAGAATAAAGCCGTACCAAAGAAATTGAAAGGAAATTTCAAAATTTAAAATGCATGTATGCTTAAGGGCCTGTCCGCTTTTAATGCTGCTGTGTTATAACATTAAGATTTTGCCGGGCAGCTGCGTCTCCCTGCGCTACCGCCTTTTTAAGCCAGTAAACGGCCAGCGAATAATCCTTCGGGACACCTTGTCCATTATAATATAACACTCCAAGATTGTTTTCGGCATACGAGTATCCCTGGTTCGCGGATTTTTGGTACCAGTAGGCGGCCTGAGAATAGTCCAGCGGTACGCCCTGTCCAGCCTTGTAAATATAACCAAGCCAGGCCTGAGCCGCGGCGTCTCCCTGGGCGGCAGATTTCTGGAACCAGTAGGCGGCCTTTGCGTAATCCTGCTTTACCCCGTTACGACCGTAATAGTAATTGTCTCCCCTGGCCACCTCATCTTTGGAGGTCATGGTCCTGGCGTGCGATAAGGACGGCA
>JAKAPT010000040.1 GCA_021806885.1 bacterium
TGGATAATATCGAGAAAGATAAAAAGGTACGGCTTAAACTGGTATGGAGTTTCGGCATATCATTCGACAGATGTCCCTTTGAACGCCGAATACTCGGAAAAGCTTTACGGGGAATTGGGCAAAATCCGTTGAATATCCCCCCGGAATAGTTTATAATTAATGCTATAAACACGATGCGGGACCAAATAAAAATAAAAGATTTATTATCTGGCGGGCGCCTTGAAGACGACGGGCTTTTGAGCCTTTTAAAGAACGAAGGCAATCTTCCGGAAATAGCCGAAGCAGCCGACGGAATTAACCGGAGGGTGAATTCGGGCAGGGTAACCTATGTCGTAAACAGGAACATAAATTTCACGAATGTCTGTAATCTTAACTGCAAGTTCTGCGGATATAAAAGAACGAAGGGAGCTCCGGACGCCTTCCTTTTAGGTTACGACAAAATACTCGAAAAAATCTCTGACGGCATGAAAATAGGCATAGACGAGATTTGCGTAACCGGCGGAATCAACCCCGACCTCAAACCGGATTATTATTTCGGCCTTTTAAAAACGATAAAGCGTTCGTTTCCGCGTCTTCACATCCACGCCTTTTCTCCCCAGGAGATATATGAGCTTTCCAGGATGACGGGCAAATCCCGCGAAGCCGTTATTTCAGCGCTGGCGGAGGCCGGTTTAAACTCGATGCCCGGCACAGCGGCGGAAATTTTGGCGGAAAAAACAAGGAAATATATCTGTCCGGAAAAGATAGGTTCTTCAACCTGGGCGGAGATAATAAAGACTGCCCATAAAACAGGCATTAAAACGTCTGCGACCGTTTTATTCGGACATCTCGAAACCGAATCAGACCTGGTGCATCATTTGAGCCTTATAAGGAATATACAGGACGAAACGCGGGGTTTTACCGAATTCATCACCCTTCCTTTCATTTCATCGAAAACCCCTTTAAGGAAAAAGGTGGCAGTCCCGTTCCAGGGAAACGTTCAAAGGGTATTTAAATTTTATTCGATATTGAGGCTTTATCTGGACAATTTTAAAAATATCCAGGTAAGCTGGCCGAAGATAGGCGTTGAAAATGCCGCGAGATCCCTTGACTACGGGGTAAACGATTTCGGCGGAACGCTGATGGAGGAAAACATAACTAAAAGCGCCGGCGGGGGATTCGGGGAATATCTTCCGGAACGCGCCATTATAGAAATTATAAAATCCGCGGGCAAGATTCCCGTCAGGAGAAACACCCTTTACGAGACCGGTATTTATGAAGAAACCATGCCGGCGGAAAAGGTATCCAGTTTATAAAATGAACGTAGAAATTAACGGAAGCATATTTGAAATAGAAAATGAAACTGTCAGCATCGAAAAGCTGATATTAAACTTTAATCTCGATTTAAAGAGCACCGCCGTCGCGCTTAACAGGGAGATTATTCCCAAAAGCAGGTATAAAGATACAATGCTTTGCGAAAACGACTGCCTTGACCTTGTAAGTATAGCGCCGGGCGGATAAATACCGGAGGGAGGTTGATTCATAATGTCCGAAAATATCAACAAAGATAAAGATGTTTTAAAGATAGGGAAGTATTTCTTCAGCTCAAGGCTTATTGTCGGGACGGGGAAATATCCCGATTTCAAGACGATGAAGGATTCCATAGAGGCCTCCGGCTCGGAGATAATAACCGTGGCCGTCAGGCGGATAGACTTTTCGGCGAAGGAAAACATGCTTTCGTATGTTGATCTTGACAGGTTCACGCTTCTGCCGAACACGGCGGGCTGCTATACGGCTGACGACGCGGTAAAGACCCTTCTTCTCGCGAGGGAGCTTCCCGTTTTTAAAACCGACATGGTAAAACTTGAGGTAATCGGAGATGAAAAGACCCTCTATCCCGACAATGAAGAACTTATAAAAGCGGCCAGGATACTCGTAAAAGAGGGTTTTACCGTGATGCCCTACATGATGGACGACCCCGTTTTGGCGAAGAAACTCGAAGACGCCGGATGTCCCGTGGTAATGCCCCTGGCGTCTCCCATAGGCTCCGGACTTGGAATACGAAACCCTTATAATATTAAGATAATAAAAGAGGCGGTATCCGTCCCCGTGATAGTCGACGCGGGAGTGGGAACGGCTTCCGACGCCTGCAAAACGATGGAGCTTGGAGTGGACGGCATTTTGATAAATACCGCTATCGCGGGGGCTAAAGACCCCGTCGGAATGGCCCTCGCGATGAAAGACGCCGTTAAGGCCGGTAGGCTCGCGTACCTGTCCGGGCGCATACCAATGAAGCTTTACGCCCAGGCCTCAACCCAGATGGAGGGGATAGTATTTTAAACCGCGGGGAGAGGCTTAACAAATTTCTGGCCAGGGGGACGGGCGTCTCGAGAAGGCAGGCCGACGCTATCATAAAAAATGGCAAGGTCATTATCAACGGTGCAAGGGTTAAAGACCTCGCCACATTTGTAAATCCCTCCGATATTGTTACCGTAAACGGCAAAAAGATCTCTTCAAAGCCTGAAGCCCCGGTCTATATAATGTTGAACAAGCCTCAGGGGTACCTGACGGCCGTTTCATCCGCGGAAGGCTATAAAACCGTCATGGACCTGGTAGAGGCCGAATCCGCCAGGCGTAAGCATATTTATCCCGTGGGAAGACTCGATTTAATGAGCGAGGGCCTCCTTTTACTTACAAATGACGGGGACTTCAGTTATAAAATAACCCACCCCAAATTTAACATAGTCAAATCCTACATCGTTAACATAAAGGGAGAATTTAGCGAAGACCTGTTTAAAAGAATAAAAAAGGGGGTTTCCGTGGAAGGAGCAGGACTTCTAAAGGCAAAAGACATAAAGATCGCGGGAAAAAATCCAGGCAAGTTCCAGCTGCTCATAGGGCTTTCCCACGGGAAAAACAGGGAAATAAGGAGGTTGCTCGAGTTTTTCAATTTAAAGGTTATCTCGCTTAAAAGAATCAGGATAGGTGGACTCGAGCTTGGCGACCTGCCCTCCGGCCACTACAGGATATTGACCAAAAGAACCGCCGACCTTGCCTTTAAGCAATAAGCTACATGATGTTCGCTATGGCGTTTTTATAACCCTCATAGGCGCTTTTTGACGAGAGGGAAATGTGTATCTCGCCAAACGGGCTTACCTGGTCAAGGTTTATGAGGTCAAGCCTCGTCATTTCAAGGAGGGCGATAAAATAGGCAAAGAGCTCTTCGAGGCCGACCGGGCAAAGGTCCTTAAACATTATCCTTCCCGACGAGTTCAATGTTTCCATTATCTCCACGATCTTTTCCTTAATAGAGAAATTTTCCTTTTTTATCTCATAGGCGTTTGCCTTCTCCGCGGACTCCTTAATTTTTTGATAAAAATATTCGGAAAGGAGAAAAACGTTAGCGTCAAACAGTTCGCCTTCAGGCTGTTTTTCGGGGGCGTTCCCCGCGTTAATTTCAAATACGTCCCTTCCGAGAATCGGCCTGTTATCAAGGAACAGGGCAAGGTCCTTTATCCTCTGATATTCTACGAGCATGTTGGAAAGTTCGGTCCTTGGATCGTAAAATTCTTCTTCTTCGCCGGCTTCCCCTTTTTGTTCCAGAGGCAAAAGCATAATGGATTTAATATATATAAGCTGGGCGGCCATTTCGATAAAATCCCCTCCGGCATCCAGATTGAACTCCGGCGGCGGGTTCTCGAAATCTTTTGAGCCTCGCTGAACTTCGTGTTCCTCGAGTCCTATAGCCTCAAGATACTGACCGGTTATCTCTACTATGGGGATATCGTATATATTTATCTTGTTCTTTTTTATAAGGGAAAGAAGGAGGTCGAGGGGGCCGTCATAGGCCTCGAGCTTTACATTATGGGACGGCGTACCTGCTTCTTCATTTGAGTAAGCCGCGTTCTGCATGCCTTCGAAGGTTTTTATAAGTTTTTTAAGACCAGATTATTTACGATAAAATTAAACGCGACAATAAAAAAATTTCCCGGGTCTATAAGGAGAAGTATGAGAATTATAAATATTCCAAAGGGCTCAATCATGCTTAGTGCCCTTGCCGGCCCCCGGGGCAGAAGGCTTACCGCAACCCTTCCTCCGTCTAAAGGGGGAATCGGAATAAGATTGAATATCCCGAGCACCAGGTTAATCATAACGCCTATGAAGAGCATAAAAAAGACAGGGTAGATGAAATACCTTAAAAAAGGGGAACCTGTTACCGTTTGAAAATGAAAATTTGTGCGAAAATTTATAAGGTAATTATTCATAACGGGATAATTAAAAAGGATGACCTTCAGTAAGATAAAGCAGATTCCGGCAAAGACGAAGTTTGTAAGCGGCCCGGCTATGGCGACAAACCCCGTGTCTCTCTTGGGATTTTTCAATGCCAGGAAATTTACAGGCACCGGCTTGGCGTAGCCGAAAAGGAAGGGAGAGCCCACAAGGACAAGAATAAGCGGAAGCAGGATGGTCCCGAAGGGGTCTATATGTTTAATGGGATTAAGGGTAAGCCTTCCCGCGTTTTTTGCTGTTTCGTCCCCAAAAAGATGAGCTACATAACCATGTGAAACCTCGTGGAAAATTATGGCGAAAAGGACGGGTATAATTGCTATAACTATGAGTTGTATTACGCTGTTCATGTGTTTTATTGTATAATAATACGATTGAATAAATCAATTATAATTTGAGCCTGTTACGTTTAATAATGGATGAAATAAATAACAAGGGTTTTTTTTCATTTCTTGACGAAAAAATCTTTCCTTTCGTTCAAAAACCTGTCCGCTACATGGGAATGGAGCAAGGGGCCACCCGGAAAGATATAAAAAATATCCCCGTCAAATTCGCGCTTGCTTTTCCCGATTTTTACGAACTCGGGATGAGCCATTTAGGCATGGGCATTATTTATGACATACTTAACTCAAGGGATTATATCGCTTGCGAAAGGGTTTATCTTCCCTATCCGGACATGACCGGAAAGTTAAAAGAAAATAAGATACCCCTTTTTTCCTTAGAATCGTTTGAGGAGATAAATAACTTTGATATCGCGGGATTTTCCCTCCAGTACGAGCTATCATACCCGAATATCCTTTTAATGCTTGAGCTTTCGGGTATTCCTGTTTTCTCCCGTGAAAGGGACGAAAAAGCTGGCGGAACCGGCTCGCGTTATCCTTTTATCGGCGCCGGAGGACCCTGCGCCTTTAACCCGCTTCCTCTTTCTAAATTCCTGGATTTTTTTATAATAGGCGACGGGGAAGAGGCTGTTATAGAAATATGCGACGTTATCAGGAAGGCGAAAGAACTCGTTAAAAGCAATGAATTGCGCCCTGGAGGCTTTCGGGATTACGTAAAAAAGGGGTTCGCGGAGACCCAGGGGGTGTTCGTGCCCGGATATACCAAATATGTCAGAAAAAGGGTCTTCAGGAACCTCAATTCTATTCCGTATATCAAAAAAAATGTGGTTCCCCTTATAGATACCGTTCACAACCGGCTTTCCGTCGAAATAGCAAGAGGGTGTTCGTCCGGTTGCAGGTTCTGCCAGGCGGGTTACATATACAGGCCGGTAAGGGAAAGAAAAAAGGAAACCCTGATGGACATTATAATTCACGGAATAGGCGAGACCGGTTTCGGGGAGATTTCCCTGTCGTCTCTTTCGACGGGGGATTATTCCGATATTAACGATTTATTATGTTCCCTTTCCGCCTTTTCTAACGGTAAAAACATATCTCTTTCGTTTCCGTCGATGAGGATAGGTTCTTTAAATGAAAATATAATTAAAAAGACGGCCGAAATTAAAAAAACAAATTTCACGCTCGCCCCCGAGGCCGGAACGCGGAGATTAAGGGACATCATAAATAAAAACATAAATGAGGAAGACCTGCTGGAAGAGGTTAAAAGCCTTTCCGCAAAAGGGTTTAAGACTCTTAAGCTTTATTTTATGATAGGCCTTCCCTATGAAAATATTTCCGATATCGAGGGAATCGGGGATTTTATCGTAAAAATCAAAAATGTTTCAAGGGGGCTTCGCGTAACCGTTAATGTTAATAATTTCGTTCCAAAACCCCATACGCCTTTCCAATGGTTCCCAATGGAAAGGACAGATATTCTTTCCTATAAAATAGAATATCTTAAGATGCTTCTTCGTCCCTTGAAGGTGAACTTCAGGTATCAGGACCCGGAGGTAAGCCTTATAGAGGCGCTCCTTTCCAGGGGCGACGAACGGGCGGGGGATATTATTTATAACGCGTTTCTTCTCGGAGGTTATTACTCCAGCGAAATAAAAACATTTGATTTCGGGATATGGAATAAGGCCATTGAGAGTGCTGGGAGCACCCATGGGATCGCGGGGAAAAAAATCCTTGATGATTTTGCGTATTACGCTAAAAATCCGGATGATCCTCTCGCGTGGGATTTTATAGATACTCTCGTGGACAAGGATTTCCTGAGGAGCGAATACGAAAAGGCCAGGGAGATAAGCGTGAATGGAATAAAAAAAGAAGAATTAGTAACGGAAAATTGCCGTTCCACCTGCTATCTATGCGGGATATGCGATTTTAAGGAAATAAAGCCGGTATACTCGCTGGATGGAAATGAAATTCAACCGGGCTCAAACGGGGATAAACCGCCAATCATTGAGGATTTCCCCATGGAGGCAACAGGTTTCAATCAAACAAATAAAGGCATGTCTTCCGGTTCGAGGCTTAAGATAACGTATTCCAAGAAGGAGAAAATGAAATACCTTGGACATCTCGAAACCGTGAAAATATTCCTGAGAATATTCAGGATAACGGGGCTTCCTGTTTTATACAGCAATTCCGAATTCAGCCCCAAACCAAAAATAACCTGTTCAAACCCCATACCTTTCATGAGCGAAAGCGACAGTCTTTTTTTAATTGTTTCGTTGGATGGAAACGTCTCTTCAACGTGTTTAGAACTGAAAGAAATTATTAATTCCCGTCTTCCAGCCGGCCTGAGGGTCAATCGAATAGACCGGATACAATCTTGACTGTATCAAAAGCACTCATCAAAAAAAATATTAAAATAAAGTTTTAAGCGTGTTTCCGGGATATTTTAAATAATTATTGACAAAAGTTTTAATAATTAATAACATAAAAACTCGCGGCACCTCGGTATTGTCCGCACGGCAAGTTAATCTTTTAAAATTGACGGAGGTAGGAAAGTGAAAACGAAGTTCAGGACAACTCAAAAAGGTATTTCAATTTTATTGTCTTCATTAGCCTTATTATTTTTAACGGTAGGTCTTTACGGATGCTCCAAGAAGCCGACCGCGACACCTGCGCCGGCTCCAACCGCTACGGTTGCGAAAGCCGCTCCCGCTATGTCTGCTGCGGTAGCGATAACTCCAGCTATGAAAGCTACGGCATTAAAGCTTATTGCCGCGAATGGCTGCCAGGGTTGCCATATGATCAATGGAAAGGGCGGCTCAATAGGGCCTAACCTGTCCAAGGAAGGAACGAAAGGGCATTCCATGCACTGGATGGAAGTCCAGATAAACACCCCTAAGGTCCATAATCCCAAAACCATGATGCCAAGCCATAATTTGAATAAGTCCCAGCTTACCGCACTGGCAACATATCTCGAATCTTTAAAATAAATATAATTTAGAAAAAGGTGTCAGAATTTAAGTTCTGACGCCTTTTTCATCGATTAGAAAAAGGGGCCGGAATCAAATTCCGACCCCTTTTTTTCGATTATCAGGAGAAACATTAATAAAGATGAAAACTAAAGCCATAATATCCATAATTGTTTTGCTATTGATAATTGCCGGTCTTTTCCTTATATTTAGAAATTTCCCGTATATAAGTAAAATCAGGCAAATCACTACAAAAGTAAAAACGTCGAAATTGCCCGAAACAGTCCGTTACCGGAATTTTAAAAAATTCTGGAAAAAAATGTACGCGGGGTTACGGCAAGAAAAAACATCTTACTCGCTTAGGCCGCTTTATAACGACAAATCTAATAAAATAGAAACATACGATTTGACCCTTACGTCCTATGACGGGCTCAAAATAAAAGGATATTTTTCCATTCCATATGGAGTAGAAGGAAAGAAATATCCCGGGGCGCTTTTAATCCACGGATACGGCTCTTACGGAACGCCCGGCTGGGCCCATTTCTTTGCCAAAAGGGGGTATGCCGCGGTTTCCATCGATTTAAGGGGGCATGGGAGGAGCAGGGGCGTTTATAACCCGGGATTCCCGGGGCTTATGACAAACGGTATCCTTCATGTCAGGACCTTCTCGATGGTAAAAGTTATAATGGATTCCCTGGCGACCCTTAAATTTCTCGAACATTATAAAGACGTAAACCATAATCTTATATTCGTCACGGGCGGAAGCATGGGCGGGGGGCTTTCCCTTATAGACGCCGCCATTGACCGTCACGTGGTCGCCGCCGCGGGGGACGTTCCGTTCCTTGCCGATATTCCCCTGCAGATGCCGCCCGCGAAGATGGGCCCGTACATGGAGGTTAAGGCTCTTTTAAAGAAACATCCCGAAGATAAAGCAAAAGTAATGAGGTCCCTCTATTATGTAGATGTAATGAACTTCGCCAGGTGGATTAAGGTTCCCGTTCTGGTGGGCGTGGGAATGAAAGATGAAGACTGTCCTCCGGTCGGAACGTTCGCGGTGTATAAAATTATTAAATCCAAAAAACAGCTCTTCATAGCAAAAAACAGCGGGCATGTCGTATTACCGGGATGGAATGGGGAGGTTTTCAAGTTCTTTGCCCCATATGCTCCCGTAGCGCATAATAACGGAAAAAAAACCGTTTCCGATAAAGAAAAAAGAAAAATTCTATGAAAAACTCAAAAAGTTTTAAGGCCTTTAAAATTGCCTCAAACCTCATGCCCGGGGGTGTGAACAGCCCCGTCAGGGCCTTTAAATCCGTAGGCCTTCCCCCCGTAATCGTAAAAAGCGGCAGGGGAAGCAGGATTTACGACATAGACGGAAATGAATACATCGATTACGTTATGTCATACGGCCCGATGATCCTGGGCCATGCCGATAAACGTGTGGTTAGGGCGGTGAAAACCGCAGCGGAAAAGGGTTTTAGTTTTGGCGCGACCACGGAAGGCGAGATAGAGCTTGCCGGACTCATTAAAAAACATCTTCCCCTGATGGAGATGGTCCGACTCGTAAACTCCGGCACTGAAGCCGTCATGAGCGCTTTAAGGCTTGCCAGGGGTTATACAAAAAGGGATAAAATAATAAAATTCGAGGGATGCTATCACGGGCATTCCGACTCAATGCTCGTTAAAGCGGGTTCGGGCGCGCTTACAACCTCTGTGCCTTCCTCGCCGGGCGTAAGCGCCTGTATTTCGGGGGACACCCTCGTGGCGGCGTATAACGACCTCGGTTCCGTCAAATCTATATTTAAAAAGAATAAGGGGAAAATCGCCGCGGTTATAATCGAACCCGTCGCGGCAAACATGGGTGTCGTATTGCCCGAAGGGAACTTTTTAAGGGATTTGATAGACATTTCCCATGAAGAAGGCTCCCTTGCCATCTTCGACGAAGTAATAACAGGTTTCAGGGTTGGCGCGGGGGGCGCGCAGGGATTTTATAATGCAAAGCCAGACATCACGTGTCTTGGCAAGATAATCGGGGGAGGGCTTCCCATAGGGGCATTCGGAGGCAGTAAAAAAATAATGGAGCATATTTCTCCCTCGGGTCCGGTTTACCAGGCCGGAACGTTATCGGGAAATCCCGTTTGCGTCGAAGCGGGGATTGCCACCTTGAAGGCAATCGAGGAAGATGACGCGGTAAATAAAGCCTCTAATATTACCGATAACATAATGGAAGGGCTTAAAGACGGCCTGAAAGGATCGGGCATCTTAGAAAGAATACGCTTAAACAGGATATCGTCTCTCTTTACTATTTTTTTCAAGAGGGGCAGTGTTATTAAATACGAAGACGTGATGAAATCCGACACGAGGCTGTTCGGGCGGTTTTTCAAGGAATCGTTAAACAGGGGGCTTTTTATTGCTCCTTCCCAGTACGAGGCAATGTTTGTGAGCTCAAGGCACACAAAAAAAGATTGCGATAAAACCGTTTCGATAATTTTGGAGGGGCTCAGGAAAACTCTTAAACCGTGAAAGAAACCCGGTAAAAATTTTATTGATACGATATATTGATTTATTGCAAATTTTCGATACATATTAACAATATAGATTAAAACGAAGTTCGTTGAAGTTCGTTTGCCATGGTTTAATATGAACAAAAAGTTTTCGTTATTAAATTTAATTCCCTCCCCAATCCCCCTTTTAAGCGACGATTATAAAATTATATTCCTTAACGACACCGGGAAAAAAGCCTACGGCGTTAACAACACAAAAACCTCTAAATTAGGTAATTGCTACAAGATATTCCACGATTACGACAAACCCTGTTATCAATATGGAGAGGAATGCCCCTTAAAATTCCTTCTTGAAAACCAGGATTGCGAAAGGGTGACCGTCAACCACCTTCACCGCAACGATTATTACAAGATAGAACTGTCCAGAAACAAAAAAAACAAACATATTTTCTTTGGAACGCATACAAGGATTTCGGATCTTACCGCGAGGATCCAGGAGCTTCGAAAAGACATACAGAACGCTTCTATTTTCAAGGAACTTTTTTATAACAATTCCTCCATAATGTACCTTTTGGATCAGGAAACACTTACAATAATCGACATAAATGAAACCGCGATACAATTTTACGGATATACTAAAGAGGAAATAACGGGAAAACCTATTTACGATACCATTAACCCGTTTATCACGAGGAACGCCATACTTAAAAACCTTGATCTTGCGATTAACAGGAAGCAGAAAGTTTTCGAAAGCTACACCCATAGGATGAAAAACGGCGAGTTAAAAAACGTAGAGATAAGCATAACCCCGGTGCATTTCGAAGGCAAAATGATTATCCTGGTCGGGGTTAACGATATTACCGAACGGCTTAAATGCGAAAAAATTGAACGAGAAAATAAAAAGTTTATAGAACACCTTGCCTATCATGACGTACTTACCGGGCTTCCCAACAGGGCCCAGTTCTACGAAAGGATTAACGCAATCTATTCCAGGGCGAAAAGGCACCGCCTTCCGATAGGGCTCCTTCTTGTCGACCTTGACGATTTTAAGATTATAAACGATACTTTTGGCCACAACTTAGGCGACGACCTTTTAAAGAAGGTAGCCAAAAGTATTAAAAATATCATAAGGGAGGAGGACGAGTTGTTCAGGATCGGGGGCGACGAGTTCGTTATAATAGCCGACGCGTTTCAATCCGGGGCCGACCTCGTAAGCCTTTGCGAAAGAATAATAAACGAATTTAAAAACCCGGTAAAGCTAAAAGGAAAGAAATTAAGCATAGGAGCCACGATAGGGATAGCGCTTGATATTCACGGAAACACCGGCAGGGAAGAGATATTAAAAATCGCGGACGAAGCGATGTATGAAGCAAAGAAAAATGGGAAGAACCGGTGGGGCTTAAAGCAAATAAACCCCCACCGGCATACGTAAGCCTAAAGTACCCGTTTAATTCCTAATGGTCGCGGCCGTGTCCGTGCCAGTAGCCGTGAAATCCCCTGAAATGGCCTCCACCTTCATGCTCCGGACCCATTCTCCAGCCCGGGCCTGGCCTTCCGTGATAATACCTTTCCATATGGTCGTTCCATTCATGGTAATTTCCCATATACGCGCCATGCCTTGCCCACCATCCAGGATAGTTGGCATGCCACCACGGTCCCACATGACCGGCCCACCAGCGGAAGTAGGGTCCGTTGTTATAAAAGGGAGGGGGCGGCCCGTAAATTAATATCGGCGGCACGTAAAACCCGTACGGAATGGGATACCAGGGGCCTCCAAACGCGGTGCCGTAAAGCCAGTAGTTTCCCATCCACCTGTAATAATAGCCGTTATAACCATATATGTAGCCGAAAGCAGGCGCGTAATACGCGTTTACCCCGCTGCCGATCGAAAAGGCGAAATTAGGCGCGGCTACGCCTATACTGAACCCTATGTACGAATGGGCCTTCGGGGAATTATATGTCGTCCATCCCACCGCGGCAAGGAAAGAGGCAACAAAAATAAACCCGGCAATCAATGTTTTCTTAAGATTCTTCTCTTTTTCTTTCTTCATGGCGACCTCTGCGTCAAAAGATTAGTTAACTCTTTGGGTAAACCAACAACTAAATTTACCTTTTATTTAATTATACCATCAAATGCGGAATATTCATCCGGCAGGGATTACCGGTCATTTTCATTGCGCTTTTAAGTTTAAAGACATACGTATAATAATAATATATCGCATAAAACAGGAATTAAAAATCCGGGACGGCGTACGGCATTCCGGCGGGTGTTGATGGCAGGAATTTATTTTAGTGGTGGAGAGTAAGGGACTCGAACCCTCGGCCTATGCCATGCGAAGGCATCGCTCTACCAGCTGAGCTAACTCCCCATTGGAAACGAAACGCGGCCTGATTTTATTATTATCTCATAACTGTATTTAAAATTGCAATAAACAACAATTTGACTTTTAAAATATGTCTGATATATTTTTTTTAATGGGGCGTCTTATCTTCGAAAATTACTTGTTAAATACATTATAAATGATTCAATTTAATAAGGAGACCTGAAAATGAGAGAAGCTTTATCGAGAGCGGTTGCCAACATTAAAAACAACCTTGTTAAAGAGACCCTTTATCTTGCCAGCAACTATATCGTCCCTAATTTGAGCGATGAGACCATAATAAAAATTTCCGACAAACTTAATAATTTTGAAGCCCCCGCG
>JAKAPT010000041.1 GCA_021806885.1 bacterium
CTCTTTATTGGCGAGCGCAAGATCTTTTCCCGCTTCAAGAGCGCGGTAAGAAAGAAGAAGCCCCGCGGAACCGCTTATCGCGTTTAAAACGACATCGGTATTACCCCTTAAAACAGCCTCCTCCATCCCCTCTTCACCGCATAGGTAAACCGTTCCATTTTTGGTTAAACCCTTGAGTTCCCTCCCGGCCTTTTCCATTTCTATCTTCGAGGAAAGAATGCAGAAGGCGGGTTTAAGGCGCAATACCTGTTTTTTTAACTCGGAAGAGTAATGCCCCGCGGCAATGCCTGTTACCCTGAGGCTTTCCGGATAGCTAAGGGCAACATCAACCGCGCTTTTTCCTATCGAACCCGTTGAGCCCGCGAGAAATATGTTTTTCATCTCACCTGTAAAAATATTATCAAATAATAAAAAACCGGGGCGGAGAGTATCAGGCCGTCGATCCTGTCGAGTATGCCTCCGTGGCCCGGGATAAGCGAGCCTGAGTCCTTCTTTTTCCCCAGCCTTTTAATCAGGGATTCAGCAAGGTCCCCCGCAATAGCGAAAATAACGGTTATAGCAGTTAGTATAATAAACCGGGAAAGCGGGAAAGCGGCATAACTTTTTATGAAAATTCTAAAGGCAAAGGCAACCGCTATTGCCATAAAAAAACCGGAGAGCGCCCCTTCCAGGGTCTTTTTAGGACTCAAAGAGGGGAAAAATGGGCGCCTGCCGAGATGCCTTCCCCCATAATACGCGAAAATATCGGCAGACCAAACAAGGATAAACAGGAGGAGGACAAGCGTCCTCCCTTCCCTGAGATTGAATATTTTGGACAAAAAAGATATGAAAAAACCCGCGTATATGATGGAAAACACATCGAGAAAAAGCGTCTTTCCCTCATCTATCTTAAAAAATATAATGCTTTTAATCCCGGCTACGAGGACAGAAAAAAACAGGATAAATATAAAATACGATGGCTTCAAAAAAACAAAACTGAATCCGGTAATGATGGAAAGGATTTCCGTAATTATAAAATGCCGGTACTCTTTTAAATCAAAGATATCATAAAGTTCATGTATGGAAAGGGAGATTAAAATGATGGAAATAAAAAAAAATTCTATTTTATTGAGCAGAAATATGGACAGGAGTATAACTATACCAAAGATTATACCGAATATAAATCTTTTGGAGTCAAATTTCGGTCTTCCCGAACCTTCTGATTCTTTTTTCGTAATCTCTGAGGGCATTTATAAGTTCCTTTCTTCCAAAATCAGGCCACATGGTTTTTGTGAAAAAAATCTCGGTATAGGCAATCTGGTAAAGCAAAAAATTAGACAACCTTTTTTCTCCCCCAGTTCTTATGAGGAAATCGGGATCCGGTATTTCAGAAGTAAAAAGATACCTGGAGAACAGGTCCTCGCCGATATCTTTTTGCCCTATTTTTTTGTTTTTTATGTCATTATGGATTTTCGAGGCGGCGATGGAAATTTCCTCCCGTGAGCCATAACTTAAGGCAATTGTAAGAAAAAGGCCGTTAAAGCCCTTAGTCCTTTCGGTAACGTCAAGAAGCTCGCGTCTGGATGATTCAGGGATTTTTTTTATATTTCCTATAAAATTGAGCCTTATTCTTTTTTTTACCAGGAAAGGAAGCTCAATCTTAAGATATTCTTCTAAAAGCCTCATAAGCGAATCGACTTCCGCCTGGGGCCTTCGCCAGTTTTCGGAGGAAAAGGCATAAACAGTAAGATATTTTATATTGAAATCGATAGCCGCCTTGATTACGTTTCTTAGGGATTTTATACCCCGTAGGTGCCCTTCGATTCTTTCTAAGTTCCTCTTCCGCGCCCATCTACCGTTGCCGTCCATTATGATCGCAAGATGCGCGGGAATACTATGGAAAGAAATTTTCGACCGCATCAAACTTCCATTATCTCTTTTTCTTTATTTTTTGTGATATCATCAATTTCTTTCGTGAAACTGTCGGTTAATTCCTGTACCCTTTTCTGCAGTTTAAAGGAGGCGTCCTCGGAAAGCTCCTTCAATTTTTCAAATTCCTTGATTTTATCGTTAAATGTCCGGCGGGAATTCCTTATTTCCTGTTTTATGGTTTCCGAAAGCTTTCCTAATTGTTTAATTATTTCCTTGCGCCTTTCCTGCGTAAGCTGAGGTATGCGGATAATGATGTTTTTCCCGTCGGTGGACGGATTCAACGAAGAATCGTATTTCTGAATGGCTTTTTCTATGGAGGAAAGGGAATTTAAATCCCATGGGCTTATCATTATTGATTTCGGGTCAGGAATAGAAATTGAGGCAAGCCTTATAATCGGGGAAATTGAGCCGTAATATTCCACGTTTATGCCGTCAATAAGCCCCGTGGACGCCCGGCCGGTTCTTATCCTCGAAAGCTCTCCCTTATAGCTTGCTGCCGCCTGGGTCATCTTTTTTTTAACATCGTTTAAGAATAGAGCCTCGTCCATGATATACTCTCCTCACATTTTTATTATAGTGCCAATCGGTTCTCCGCTTGCAACCTTGTGAAGATTCCCCTTTTTAAGGAGATTAAAGACTATTATGGGAAGATGGTTATCCATGCACAGCGATATCGATGTGGAGTCCATAACTTTTAGGTTTTTGTTTAATACATCGATATAGGAAAGCGCGTCAAATTTAACCGCGTCCTTGTTTTTTAAAGGGTCGTCGTTATACACTCCTTCTATCCTTGTGGCTTTGAGGATAACATCGGCGTGGATTTCCATGGCCCTCAAGGAAGCCGCGGTATCCGTGGTAAAATAAGGATTGCCGGTACCTCCGGCGAATATCACGACCCTTTTTTTCTCCAGGTGTCTTAATGCCCTGCGCCTTATATAAGGCTCTGCCACCTGCTGCATCGCTATCGCGGTCTGGACCCTGGATATTATCCCGTTTTCCTCGAGGCTCGACTGCAGGGCAAGGGCGTTTATAACCGTGGCAAGCATTCCCATATAGTCCCCCTGGGACCTCTCTATGCCAAGACCTTTTGAGGTGGAGCTAAAACCCCTGAATATATTCCCCCCTCCTATTACGACCGCAACCTCTACTCCAAGGTCCGTAACGGATTTAATTTCTTCGGAAACGAAACTAACGACGCCGGGATCGATTCCGCATTTGCTTTCTCCGGCAAGGGCTTCCCCGCTAACCTTTAAAAGTATTCTTTTATACTCAAGTTTAGGCCCGGCAGCGGACATTGTCACTCCTATTCTCCAAGCTGATACCTTACGAATCTTTTAACGACTATATTCTCGCCAAGTTTGGCGATAGCGCCGTCAATAATCTCGGATATTTTTTTGGATGGGTCTTTTATGAAAGGCTGCTCCATAAGGCAGATATCCTGGTAGAATTTCTCCAATTTCCCGTCTATTATTTTTTCTTTGACCGCCTCCGGTTTTTCCATGTTCTTAAGCTGGTCTTTATATATCTCCCTTTCCTTCGATATGAGCTCGGGCAGGACATTTTCCCGTTTAATATAAAGGGGGTTAGAAGCGGCGATATGCATGGAAATATTTTTTGCAAGGTCCTGAAATTCCTGAGTTCTAGCGACAAAATCTGTCTCGCAGTTAATTTCTAAAAGAACGCCTATTTTGCCGCCGGCGTGAATGTATGAATATACGAGACCTTCTCTTGCCTCTCTTGCCGCCTTTTTCTGCGCCCTTGAGAGTCCTTTCTTCCTCAAAAGCTCGACGGCCTTATCGATATCGCCTCCGGTCTCTACCAGGGCGTTTTTGCAATCCACAAAACCGGCGGCTGTCATAGCCCTGAGTTTCTTCACCATCCCGGCATCGACGTTTACCTGTGTATTTGCCATTTATTTCCTCCCCGCTAACGCAAAATTATATATCTGGTTAAATTGAAATATCGGTTTCATCCGCGCCTTTCTCCCCGGAGGTTTCCAGGCTTTGCCGGTTTATGGCATCCTCCGGCTGCGTATTGAACGTTTCTTCGGTAATTGTCTCTTCCCCGGCCTGTCCTCCTTTCTGCTTGCCGAACCTTTCTTCGAAGATTTTGCGGCCTTCGAGAACGGCTCCCGACATCGTCTCAAGAAGCAGCTTGATGGACCTTATAGCGTCGTCGTTGGCGGGTATTATATAATCGGCGAAATCCGGGTTCGCGTTTGAGTCCGCAATGGCTATTATGGGAATGTCAAGTCTTTTTGCCTCCCTTGCGGCAGTAATTTCATGATGAAGGTCGACTATAAAAACCGCCTCGGGAAGCTTATCCATATCCCTTATACCGTTAAAAACCTTCTGGAGCTTTAAGATTTCCTTCTCCATGGCGGACATCTCTTTTTTTGTGAACTTATGGAATTCTTCGGATGATTTGAGGTATTCCAGGTCTTTAAGCCTCTGTATGGATTGGGTTATCGTGGAAAAATTTGTCAACATTCCTCCAAGCCATCTTTCGCTGACATATGGCATGCCGCATTTTTTCGCCTCCTCAGAGACTATTGGGCCCGCTTGTTTTTTTGTTCCCACAAAAAGTACGGCTCCTCCCTCTTTTGCGATATCGCGCATTTTGTTATAGGCTTCCTCGATGTACGGAAGGGATTTCTGAAGGTCAATTATGTGTATCCCGTTTCTTGACCCGTAAATGAAGGTTTTCATTTTGGGGTTCCATCTTTTTGTCTGATGTCCAAAATGAACCCCCGCTTCGAGCAATTGCTTGATTGTAATGCTAAATGGCATTTTTTCCTCTCCTCTTTAATTAGTGCTTTTTTCTCCCCGGGAGCATATAATACCACAAGCACCATTGCGGCCGGGTACGAAATTAAGTGTCAAATTAACCTATTTTTTTATCATTTTTAGGCTTTTATTGCAAGAAAATTATTTTATAAAAAAATGTAATAAGGTTATTAAACCCGCTTACCGGAATCCTTTTTAGTTTATAAGGGTCGTCCCCTTTTTTAATCCGCCCCTTATTCGTCGTAAAGGCGCCAATATACCCTGCTTCCCGGGCCAATTTTACAACTCTTTCATCGTATTTGCCGTACGGATACGAGAAAAATTTAACGGGCATCTTCAATATATCTTCCAGGCATTTTTTCGACCCTGAAAGCTCTTCCCTTAAGGTTTCTTCGCCTAACTTGTCAAGAAAGCAATGCTTTTTTCCGTGGGAACCGAAATAAAAACCGGCCCGGGCCATGACGCGAATATCTTCTTCATCCAGAAAGTCCTCTTTCACCGTCTCCCTTTCTTCAAGCCGGATTCCCCTTTTACCTATGAAGTCGCAGCTTATAAAAACGGTTCCCGTAAAACCAGCTTCTTTCATTACGGGAAAGGCGTTTGTAAAATTGTTTTTAAACCCATCGTCAAAAGTTATAAGAATGGGTTTCTTGGTCTTTATGTCCCTGCCGGAGGAGAAATCAAGAAGCTCATCGGGGCTTATAGTTCTGTAGCCCAGCGCCTTAAGGAGCCCTATCTCCCTTTTGAACTGAACCGGCGTAACATAGAGGCCTTTATAGACGGCTTCTTTTTTTGGAAAATCTATTTTATGATAATACAAGACGGGGATTTTCATCGCGAAAGGAGCGGAGGCTAACTCCTGTATGAACCGTTTATTTCAATGTATTTTTCAGTAAGATCGCAGGTCAACACGGTATAATTCCCTTTTCCGCATTTAAGGTCTATTTCGATGCGAATATTTTCCGGCGAAAGAAGGGTGTTTTCGGTTTTTTTACTTATCTTTCCGGACGAAACCGAATTCTCTACGACCTTTTTGCCCTGTATATATATGTCTATGAATTCCGGCTTTATCCTCGCCCCCGCCCTTCCGACCGCCCCCATTACGCGGCCCCAGTTAAGGTCTTCCCCAGCTATCATGGTTTTGAAAAGGGGGGAATTCGCGACGGTAAAGGCCACTTTTTTTGCGCCCTGTACCGAATATGCGCCTTTGACTTCGATTTTCACGACCTTGGACGCCCCCTCCCCGTCTTTTACGATCATGGCCGCAAGCCCGGAACAAATATCGAAAAGGGCTGAACTTACAATGGAATAATTTTTGTCTTTTTTATTCTTAAGGGTGTAAGCGCTTTTATCTTCCGCGTTTTCATCAGGATGAAAAAATATTGCCGTATCGTTGGTTGAGGTGTCGCCGTCCACCGTTATGGAATTAAAAGTGGAGTTAACGCATTCCCGGAACATCTTATCCCCAAGGACGGCATTTATGGGAATGTCTGTAAAAATAAATGAAAGCATGGTTGCCATATCGGGCATAATCATCCCTGAGCCCTTTGCTACCCCTATAATGGTGTATTTTTTAACGCCCCCGGAAATATTTATTTCCTTTTTCACTACCTTGGGAAAGGTGTCCGTAGTCATTATCGACCGGGCAAAATCAGGAATCCGGTCCTCCCTCGCGATTTTTGCCATCCCGGGTATCGCCCCTTCGATAAGCGGGGCATTCAGTCTTTCTCCTATCACTCCCGTTGAGCAGATAAGAACATTATCCGTAGAGACGCCAAGAGTTCCCGCAACCGCGCGCATTATGCTTTTCGCGTCTTTCATCCCTTCTTTTCCGGTGCAGGCATTGGCATTGCCGGAATTCACGATAAGCGCGCGGATGATATTGTTTTTATTTGCCCTGGAAAGAAGCACCGGAGCGGCCTTGATTTTATTTTTCGTAAATACGGCGCTTACCCTCAGGGGAATAGCGGAAACCATCAACCCTACATCCGGATCTTTTGTTTTTTTAAGCCCGCAGGCCTTCCCGGAAAATTTAAATCCTTTTATTTTCATCTTTAATTTGATTGGCTACGCGGTTTTGCCATGGCAATTCTTATATTTCTTCCCGCTGCCGCATGGGCAGGGTTCGTTCCTTCCTATCTTTTTCGATTTTACGACGGGCTGCTGTTTGCGCTCCTCTTCCCCCATTACGCCCTCGTGGGACAGGACAAGGTTTCCGGAATACATTCCCGCGCCGGCAAAGATATCCGAGGCGTTAATATTTTCTTCGACCTGAACGGACATAATGGAATTCAGCGCTTCTTCCTTCATCCGCGCCTGCATATTTATAAAAAAACCGTATGCCTCCTTTTGATACTCTATAAGCGGATTTACCTGGGCGTATCCCCTGAGTCCTATACCCTCTTTAAGGGCGTCAAGGGATGTGAGGGCGTCCTTCCAAAGCGTGTCCACAGCCTGGAGATACAAAGCCCTCGCAATGTCGAGAGAATCTTCGGAGGGAAAAGACGATATCTTTTCCCTTATGCCTTCTTCGACAACCAGGGCAATCTTATCCATTAGGTCTTTTCTTGAAAGGTTTTTAAGCTCATTAACAATATCCCCTTCTTTGCAGGAGCGGGTAATATCTATGCCCATATTTACCTTTATAACCTCTAAGAGGCCCTGGACGTCCCAGTTTTCGCTGTGGGATTTTTCGGGAATGTAACCCTCGGAGTGTGATTCCACAAGGTATTTTATATCAAAGGATATCTGTTCGTTAAGCTCCTCGAGGCTTTTCATCTGGAGGAGTTCCCTTCTGTATCCGTAGACAAGCTCCCTTTGCTTGTTCATTACGTTATCGTAATCGATAAGGTTCTTCCTTATATCAAAATTGTGACCTTCTACCTTTTTCTGGGCGTTTTCTATCGCTTTTGAAATCATCCTATGCTCTATCGCCTGACCGTCGCGCAGCCCAAGCCTTTCGAGGAACGGGGCGAGCCTTTCCGAACCGAATATTCTCATAAGGTCATCCTCGAGGGAAACATAAAACCTCGATGAGCCGATATCACCCTGCCTGCCGGACCTTCCCCTTAACTGATTGTCTATCCTCCTTGACTCATGCCTTTCAGTTCCAATGACATGCAGGCCGCCCAGTTCCCTGACTCCCTCCCCGAGAACTATGTCGGTTCCCCTTCCGGCCATATTGGTGGAAATAGTAACGGATTTTTTCTGTCCCGCGCTGGCTATTATATGAGCTTCTTTTTCATGATTCTTGGCGTTTAAAACAAAATGCGGGACGCCTTTTTTATTTAATAGGGAGCTTAGCCTTTCGGATTTCTCCACGGAAACCGTTCCTACGAGGACGGGCTGACCTTCGGTATACTTTTCCGTTATCTCATCCACTACCGCGTTGAATTTCTCCGCCTCGGTGGAAAAAACCAGGTCAGGGTAATCTTTCCTTATCATTGGCCTATTCGTAGGAACGACGACCACGTCGAGGTTATATATCTTTTTAAATTCCTCCGCTTCGGTATCAGCGGTTCCGGTCATTCCCGAAAGTTTTCCATACATCCTGAAAAAGTTCTGGAAGGTTACCGTGGCAAGGGTCTGGTTTTCTCCCTCCACCTTCAAGTGCTCCTTCGCCTCGAGCGCCTGATGAAGGCCTTCCCCAAACCTCCTGCCGTTCATGAGCCTTCCGGTAAACTCATCTACTATCACAACCTGACCCTCTTTCACAAGGTAATCAACATCAATGTGGTAGCAGGCGCGGGCCCTTAAGGCCTGGTTTACGGCGTGGAGCATCTCCAAATGGCGGGGGTCATATATGTTTTTAATATTAAAGGATTTTTCGACTTTTTCGATACCCTCTTCGGTTAGAATCGCCGTCTTCAGTTTTTCATCCACCGTAAAATCTTTTTCGGGCTCAAGGGGCCTTACCACTTTTTCGGCCCGGTAATAAAGCTCGGTAATCTCCTCGGACTCCCCGGATATTATGAGAGGGGTCCTCGCCTCGTCGATAAGCACGGAATCGACCTCGTCCACTATCGCGTAACTTAGTTCCCTCTGGACGTAATCGGCCAGGGAATATTTCATATTGTCCCTAAGGTAGTCAAAGCCGAATTCATTATTCGTTCCGTAGGTAACGTCGCAATTGTAGGCGATTTTCCTTTCGGGGTCGCCAAGCTCGTTCGTAATCACGCCTACCGAAAGTCCCAGCATATTATAAGCTTTTCCCATCCATTCAGAATCCCTTTTGGCAAGGTAGTCGTTAACGGTTATGACATGGACGCCCCTGCCGGTAAGGCTGTTCAAATAAACCGGCAAAACGGCCACAAGAGTCTTTCCTTCACCCGTCGCCATTTCAGCGATTTTCCCCGAATGAAGAACCATGCCTCCTACGAGCTGAACATCGAAATGGCGCATGTTAAGCGCCCTTTTCGAGGCCTCCCTCGCGAGGGCAAAAGCATCCGGCAGTATTTCAATGAGCTTTTCTTCCTGCTGTTTTGGGGAAAGCCCGGCTAATTCTTCCATGAACTTCTCCCTCATGCCCTTAATATCGGAATCCGGAAAACCGGCATACCTGTTTTCGAGCGAATTGATCTTTGATACGAGAGGGAAAAGCCTCGCTATCTCCCTTGTGTTGCTTGTGCCGAATAACTTTTCTAATAATTTAATCGCCAATTGTCTATACTCCGTTAAATGCTTATTTTATTTTCCCGAAACGTTTATCCCTTCAAAAAGGATAGAAGGAGAGCCAACCCCACCGAAAAAACGGAGGTCGTCTCCAAGCTTAACCACCCTTCCAAAAATCCTGAGCAGGTTGCCGCTTACGATAATTCCTTTTACCGGACGGTCAAGTTTCCCGTTCATAATCGAAAAACCGGATGCGCCGAGCGAAAACTCCCCGGTGTAGGGCTTTGCCATATGGAGCCCCATAAGCTCGTTGATATAGAGTCCCCTTTTAAGCCCTCCTATCATGTCTATAAGAGGGGTATCCCCGTGTTTTATGTAAAAATTTGTGGAACCGACATCCGGCGGGCTCATAAGCGAACCCGTAGCAGAGTTGCCTGTCGATTTCAAGTTGAAACGCGAAGCATACTCCATGTCAAAAAGAAACGAATTCAGGACACCGGAGGCGCAAAGCGTTTTTGTTTGCATCGGCGTACCCTCGGCGTCGAAAAGGTCAGTAGAAGCCCCGCCCCTCAAAAGACCGTCGTCTATTATATCAATACCGTCAGAGAAGACCTTCTGGCCGATTTTTCCGTCAAGAAGCGATTTCTTTTTATAAACATTACTGGAATAAAAGGATTGTTTGAGAAGGGACAAAAATTCCGAAGAGGTAAAATTATCGAATATAACGTTATACTTTCCGCTGGGGGCAAGGACCGCCCCAAGCTGGTCGATGCCTTTTTTCGCGGCGTTCATAGAGGTTTTTTTAAATTTGAGGGATTTAAAATCATGGGAGAAATCGAAATCAAAACCGGAGCCGGTATCGTTTTCTGATTTAGCGGCCGCGGATAGAAAAATCTCGTAGAACGTTTTCCTAGAAGAAAGATCGAGTCCGTTGGAATTAATAACGCGTTTTTCGACGAAAGATTCGGTATAGGTCGGCTTATCGACCTTATACACCCTCTTATCGTATGCGTACGCCGTCTCCTCCATATCTATGAGGGCCGCTTTCTTCGTTTCTATATCTATCTGCCAGCGTTCTTCGGAATATATACCCAATTCTTTTTCATTAAACGAGGGGTTTTTCTCCCATTTTTCCGCTATACCCGCGTATTCATTCTCGTCCATATACTTAAGAAGGGAATATGCCTTATCGAAGGTATCTTTAGCCTTTTCCTCGCTAAGCCCCATGCAGTATGAAAAACTTACCCTGTTTTTTTCGAAAAGCCTCATGTTAAAACCGCTTGTTCTTGAGCTTTCGTAACTTGAGATCATGGAATTCTCCGATTCCATCTTTAGCTCCTCAAAATTCAAAAGGTTTAAATGGTACTTTACGCCTTTATTTTTAGCGGTTCGGTCAATTACGGCAATTATATCGTCAAAAGTCATGTTATTATGGCCTTAAATAATGATTAATAATTTAAAAAGACAGGGGTTATTTTATTACTTAACGGAAAATTTGGCAAGCACAAGCCTGGCGATCAAGGAAGGGCAAAAACAGGATTCATTTGTTATTGACATGGGATATAATGTCGGCCGCCACTTCCTCTATGGATTTATCCGTAATATCTATAACAAACGCGCCAAGCCTGCCGTAAATGTTCCTGGCATGATCAAGCTCGGATTTTATAGCTTCTATGGAGATATAATCCGGGGAAAAAGGAAGGCCCATTCTTCTGAGTCTTTCTTTTCTCAGTGCGGAAACCCTTAACGGGTCGGAGATAAGCCCGAAAATCTTTTCTCTTGGGATATTATTGACGGCGTTATTTATCTCCTGCCTGTCTATAATTGGAATATTGGCGGCCTTAAATCCCCTCTGGGCGAGAAACAGGCACAGGGGCGTTTTGGACGTTCTGGATATTCCAAGTACAAGGGCGTCGGCCTCGCTAACTTCTTCCACCTTGAGGCCGTCATCATGCTTTACCGCATATTCCAGGGCATCTATTCTTTTAAAATATTCATCGTTGACGCGGTGTATGAGACCCGGTTTTCTTTCAGGGGACGCGTTAAGGAGACGGGATATCGAATTAAGGACAGGTCCTATTATATCCATCGCGATTATCCTTTTTTCCGAGGCTTCCTGGATCATAATGTTCCGCAAGCCGTCCTGCACGAGAGTAAAAACGATCATTGCTTTTTTGGCGACGGCTTCGGTTATTATTTCCCTTAGCTTTAATTCCGAATCCACAAACAAAAACCTCTTTATATGGACGCTTGGAATAGAGAACTGGGATATCGCCGCCCGTGAAACCTTTTCCGCGGTTTCACCGGTGGAATCCGAAACGACGAAAAGATAGAATTCGCTGTTTTCCTGGTCTAAGCCCGACGGAGAAGCAGGTTTTTTTACTTGAGCCATAAATTAACCTGTATAAAATTCGTTATTAAAAAATAATGAAATTAAAGGCTTGACTTTAAGCCATGCTTTTTCCATAAAAGCATGCCGCCGCTGAGATTAAAAACGCTGGCGAATCCGTGCCTTTTGAGAATTATAGCTGCGGAATAGCTTCTTGCCCCGCTATGGCATACGACGATAATTTCCTTGTCTTTATACTTTTCAAGTTCTTTTACCTTTAAAGGTAAAAGCCTTAGGGGTATCAATTCGGAATTTTCTATATGGCCAAGTTTGCCTCTGAATTCATCAGGCTCCCTTACATCTATAACAACTGCATTTTTGCCCTCTTCCGGGCTGATAAGCTTTTTAAACGCTTCGAGCGGCCCAAGCTGCTCGATGCCGGGGGTAAGTCCCTCCCTCCTGAAAATATTAAACAATTATTTATAGCTCCTTTTTTCATAAGATGATGGTTAATTTTAACACAAGGCTCTCGTTTTGTCCAGAAGAAAATCGCAATTTAGGTAGATGGGTACGAACATACTTACCAGTTTTTAAAGATCATTAATAACAACGAAGGGGGTAATGCTATGTTCGTCCTTAAGAACATCAGGGTGGCCGCGGCCACCCTGAT
>JAKAPT010000082.1 GCA_021806885.1 bacterium
GATCTGGATTGGCGGCAGGCGCTCTCGGAATACTCGGCTTATCCGATGCGAAAGATGTTTTGGCCGCTCCTTTAAAAAAAGCTAAAAAAGGAAGCGTCGGCGGTTCCGAAACGCCGGAAAAAAATACCGGAGTTCCGACGGGACCTTTAAAAAACCACAGGTGGATGAACTGGATGGATCCATCCCAGTATATAAAGGATGGGTGGGACCACTGGCAGAACACGATACAGAATCCTCTCCATGCTCGTATTTTTCATGATAAATTTTACCGGATAAAAAAAATAAGGCCTAAAATACATCATTTCGTTTTCGTAATAGATATTAACAAATGCGTAGGATGTCAAGCTTGTGCGGTAAGCTGTAAAAATGAAAATACTGTTCCTCTTGGAGTTTTCAGAAGGGTCGTAGATGTTATGGAAACAGGAGAAATGACGCCGGATGAGTGGGGCATGGTAGTAACGGAAGACGGGAATTATACTCCCAATGTGAAGAGAATTTTTCTTCCTAGAACATGCAATCATTGCGACCATCCGCCGTGCGTGGAGGTCTGTCCGGTGAAAGCTACTTATAAATTAGAAACCGGCCAGGTTGAAATAGATTACGACCTGTGTATAGGATGCCTTACCTGCGTTCAGGCTTGTCCCTACGATATGAGATTTGCAAACCCTATTCAGCATACGGCGGATAAATGTAATATGTGTGCCGGACGAGCTGCTGTTTCGCATGAAAAATCATATGTGCCGCTTTTACCGGTATGCGTTACTTCGTGCGTAGGCAGGGCGATGAAGTTCGGGGATATGAACGACCCCGGAAGCGAGGTTTCTAAATTAATTGCTACTAACAAGGTTTCCAGATTAAATTTAGAATTTGGCACCGACCCTCAGGTTTATTATATCGGAATGGACGGAGACCTTGCGAATTACACTAATCCCGATAAAGTCAAAATGGTTTACACTTACACCATGGGTTTAACTACTACTTCTTACGAAAAACTCGGTAAAAAACCGGTTCTTCCCTATTTGGAAGAAAGGGAACATCCTTATGCAGGTTAATTTAATTATTTTTTAAAATAAAGGAGTTTATATTATGTTTCAGTATGTGAATCCTCTCGCTATTAACGGCTCTTATGGAACGCTGGAAAATGTTTACTGGGGGCTTCCAATAGTGATTTATCCGTTTCTTTCCGGCTTAATGGCGGGCGCCTTTGTAGTCGGCGCGCTTTATCATCTTTTTCATGTGGAAAAACTTAAACCGATATCCAAGCTGGCGCTTATTGCAAGCTTTGCGATGCTTCTTCTTGCCGCGATGGCGCCTTTGGCGGATGCCCTGCAGCCTCAAAGAGCGATGTGGGAATTGTATTTCAGGGACCATTTTCCTTACTCGCCTTTAGCGATGTTTATTATTATATGGACTGTTTTTGTTATCGTAAATATATTCGAAATGTATTTTTTATTCAGAGAAGATAATATTAAAAAGGCTAAAACCGATGGCGGTATAAGAGGAAAGGTAGCAAAGCTAATATCTTTCGGCAGTTCCGATTTGTCGGAAAAAACTAAAAAAAGAGACCATAAAGCCTTATGGGTAATATCGATTCTCGGAATTATTTTATCCCTTCTCTTTCACGGTTACGTCGGGTTTTTATTCGGCGCCATAAAAGCCAGAGCGCTCTGGTCAGACCCCGATATTCCGCCGATGTTTATAACGTCCGCAGTTGTTTCTGGCATAGCTTTCGTAGGCCTATTATATACAATCGGTTTTACCTTTTTTTCGGATAAAAATAAGGTTGAATCTGATACGCTGGAAGTTCTTAATAAAGCGTTAGTATTTGCGATATTTGCAGACCTGTTTTTCGACCTTATCGAATGGCTTTATTCCGTAAGGGGTTATAATTCTAAAGGAGTTTACGACGGCTGGCATGCCGTTTTCTCTTATGGCGGACACGGACCTCTCTGGTTTAATTACCATGTAACGCAGATAGGGCTTGGGCTTATTATACCCGCTTTTTTATTTCTGGTATTTAGAAAGATAAGGAGGTCTTTAATCTGGACGGTGATATTAGATTTCATAGTTACCGTTGGAGTCTGGGAGATGAGGTACGATACCGTTATAGGCGGTCAGCTTCCGGTTAAAATAGGACAGGGGCTTGCCGTTCTGCATATTCCGTTTTGGGGCTTTGACGGATATATATCGGGTATAGGAATGTTCGGAATGGGAATCGTAGTATTGTTTGTTTTTGGATATTTTTTGGGCTGGGAAGAAAAACCGGAAGAAATAACCCCGGATAATAATAAGGAGGCTTTATAATGGCAAAGAATAAAATAAATAGAAGGAACTTTTTAAAATATACCACGTTTGGGGTAGCGGCCGTTGCGACTGGAACAGGATTGACGCAGTGGGCGGGAGGAGTGTTCGGCTATCAGGGTAAATATACTTTTCCGCGCAGACCGGAAACATGGCCGGGCGAAGTCGTAAAATATTCCACCTGTAAACAGTGCCACAGCGATTGCGGGATAATGACGAGAATGTTTAACGGGATCGG
>JAKAPT010000042.1 GCA_021806885.1 bacterium
AGAAGGGAAACGAAGGAATATAAAAGGCTCGTGTTATGAAACGGACCCGTTAAAAAATTGAACATGAGAGGGGTACTGTAGGGCCTTAAAATCAACAATGAGAAAATAAGGGATAATCCGGCCGTAACCGGCAGGATTCCCGTCTTTTTTAAACCGCCTTCGGGGATAAGGAAAAGGAAGCCCGTAACGATTATCAAAAAAGCCACGATAGTGGGAATTACGTGAAGAAGGCCGGGGTTAAACCCGCTTAGGTAAATTCCGGCATAATAAAAGAGGTTGTCGAGGGTAAAAAAATTGTCCACCGGAAGGCTCCAGCCCTTCAGGAAGAAATTCCCGCGGAGCATCGCCCACCCCTCGAGCATCTGGTTGGCGAAATCGGAATTTGGGACTATCCGGGCCGCCGATTTCAAGAGGAGAAAAAAGGCCGCGCATGAGGCTAACGCGAATAAGGCTATATACGCCGGTTTGCCGAGTTTAATTTTTTTCACGAGTGATTTTTTTAATACATTATAAATAACGCGCGGGATTAATTCAATCTTAAAACCGTCGTATTCCTGCCGTCGTATAATACCGAAACCCTCTTTGCCCCCTTCGGGGAGCGGGAATTCTCGTAATCTATAAAAGCGCGGATATATTTAACGTCTTTGCTGTTTCCCAGACGGTTTTTTAAAATTAAAAGGTATTTCACGTTTAACTTTTTAATGTATTTTAAATTTTCCCGGAGGTTTTCAGGCAAAGAAAGCCTGTTTAAAAAGACGCTGTTCGCGTCCGCGAACGCCCCCGCCGAAAATCCCCGCGCGTGAAAATCCGCGGGGGGATATCCCTTATAGCGGTCGGGAAAACCGTAGCCCACGGCGTATCCGCCAAGGACGGGCTTTTCGTAAACGCCCTGAAGGAACATGTCGAACCCTCCCCACGGGGCGGGGATTTCGAGGACGGGGCCGGGGGGAGCGTTTTTCAGAATGTATAAGCCGTGCGGCACGGGGTAGCTTTTCATCTCGAAGCCGTAAGAATCGTATCCGGCTATCGTAAGCGCGAATATTATCAGTACCGCGGTGCTTTTCAACAGGACCCCGTATTTTAATTTCGACGCGGCCTCAAGCAGGAGCTTCATTCCGAAGGCCGAGATTACCCCGAAAAAAAGGAAACCTACTATCATGTATCTTCCCGATTCCCGCACGTCCCTCAAAATGGGAAGGAGATTTACGAGGTAAACGAAGGGGTCGAAGAAAAATATGCCGTTTACGATATGGACTATGGGGGAAAGGCTCAATACGAGAAAGAGAATAAAGCAATAGAAATAAAATTTCATCTCCTTAAATCCCTTAATCGCACCCCCAAGGAAAAGACCCAGCGGGACGTAGCCGAGAAAATCCTCCGAGTTCGCCCCCCTGTAAATCAGGGGATAGAACTTATTAAAATACAGGGCCTTCGTAAACCCCAGAAGGAGATGTTTGTAGAACGGGGGGATAAAAAGGCTCGCGATGGAGGAGGAATAGGCCCCCGACTGCAAGACGCCCGGGTTCAGGTTCACGGTTCCCTTATTGATAAAAAGGTAATAAAAGGCCGGTAGAATAAGGGGCGACGAAACCGCCAGGAAGGACAGGACCATCGCCGCGAGGGATTTTAAATAATTTTTTCCAAACCTCCTTCCCTCGAAGAAACGATAGATTAAGAAGAACAGTGAATAAAGGAGGAGCATAGCGGTATATTCGTAAAAACCGGCGAAGGTGGCGAGGAAAAGGCCAAGCGACGCTAAAAGGGCGTTTTTTAGCCCGGGCTCCTCGAACATCCTGTTAAAAAAAAGGATGTAAAGCGGAATGCCGTAGGCGGACCAGACGTTCAAGTCCCCCCACCTCGCCTGCTCGATAATAAGGGGGGAGAAAGCGAAGATAAGCCCCCCGAAAAAGGACGGTATATAACCTTTAAGGACGTCTTTAGAAAGAAGGAAGGCGAAATAGCCGTTCAGAACCGAAGAAAGGAGGAAAATCCCGTTGTAGGCCGCAAACCGGTCGCGCGTGAAAAAATATATACCGGAGGCTAAAAGGGAATTCACCGGCATCGAGGTCGTAAGGTAGAGCGGGACCCCCCGCGGGTAAAAAATCATATGGGTATAATACGGCCACCGGTGCAGGACGAAAACTGAATGGTAAAACTCGTAAAAAAACCAGCTCATCAGATACTCGTCCCCGCCGTTTCCCGGCATGGCCGAGGAAAAACGAAGGATAAGGGGATAGGTCGTGAAGGTAAAGACAAGGAGGTAGAGGAAAAACGCGAGGGCGTGTTCAGCAATGGTTTTTTCCGCGGCTTTATACGGCATCAGGGTCGAAAAACGGGCTTTTTATTTATCCGGCGGACCTTACGGCTTTCCGCGCCGGGCCTCCGGCATGAAAATGCCGCCTCCACCGGAAAAAGACCGGCGGGAGGCGGCATAGTTAATTTGATATTAGGCTTTCTTCTAATATCAGTAAGATGAACCTACGATAAATGCCTGCGTCTGGGAATAGCTGTTGTTGGCTATGACCTGAACATTCGAGCCGCTAATATTGCTGGCGGCAAGTCCGACAAACCCCGAACCGCAGCCTCCGTCGTTGGTGGTTAAAGTGGGAGCGGCGGTAGCGGAAATACTTGTCGTCCCATCCCCAGCAGAAAGTCCGTTCCCCATCGCCGCGGTTATCGATTTCGCAATCCACTGTACATAATAATAATAATACACCTCTCCGGCAGGCTCAAAACCCAGAGTGGCAAAAGCCTCGCCTAAAGTGCCAACGGACGGAGTGAGCGTTAGTCCGGCTCCGACTATTTCATTGGAGGTGCAGGTAAACGGCGAACTTTCATAACCATCATGAGCTTGGAGATTAGTAACTGCAGTAGGATCATTAAACGGGTGAATAGTTACCGCGGTACCAGCCGCTGGCCAGGCGGAGCCGGTGTTGTCACTAGGATCGTTTGCCCCCAGGTAAAACGAATTCGACGCGTTGAACGCCACCTCGTCCGTAAATATAGCGCCGAGGTTGGTCGCGGCCTCGCTCTGTTTCGCCCTGTTCACGTAGCTCAGATACGTGGGTATCGCTATCGCCGCCAGGACGCCTATGATGGCAACGACGATAAGGAGTTCGATTAACGTAAAGCCCTTCCTGCTTTTAATAAAGCCGGGCTTATTAAACTTTGACATTCCTTCCATTTTTAACCCTCCAGATTTGGTTAACGAATTAATTTAGGAAATCCAAATTTTATTTTATGTATATTATCGAAAGAACTCCGCTCAAACTTTACTTGAATAATATAACCTAATATAGGCAAAGTCAAGTAAAATCTTTGTCCTTTTCAAGGCAATCGGCGTTGTCCATGTTGAAAAAATATAAACAATGTTATAATGAATTCCCATGAGCCTATTCAAGACATTACGAGAGAGCGGGGCCTTTAAGGCGCTGGGTATCGTGTTCGGCGACATCGGGACGAGCCCCATCTATACCGTAACCATTATCTTCGCCTACCTCAAACCGACGTACGGCAACATACTCGGGGTGGTTTCCCTTATCATCTGGACGATAACGGCCTTAGTCACCGTGCAGTATCTATGGCTCGCCTTAGGCATAAGCGAAAGGAACGAGGGGGGCACGATAATCCTAAGGAACATCGTGGCGAAATACGTCAAGTCCGCCCGCGAGATAGGGTTCGTCACGATTGTCTCCTATATCGCCCTGTCCCTTTTAATAGGGGATTCCGTAATCACCCCGGCGATAAGCATCCTGAGCGCGGTGGAAGGAATCAGGCTAATACCTTTATTCAAGGACACGGCTACGGGCATGGTGGTCGTTATTTCCCTTGCCATCACCGCGCTTTTATTCTGGTACCAGCACAAGGGAACCGAAAGGGTCGCGGAGACGTTCAGCCCGATAATGGCCCTATGGTTTCTGGTGATAGGAGCGTCGGGATTAATCTCGCTTTTTCACGAGCCTTCCTTTATTTTTGAAGCGATAAATCCCTGGCACGCCATACGCTTCATATTCAACGCAGGCATACCCGCCGACAGGATGATAGTCCACGGGGTCGTATCTTTGTTCGTGCTTACGGACGTCATACTTTCCGCTACGGGGGGCGAGGCCCTCTACGCGGACATGGGGCATATTGGCAGGAAAGGCATAACTGAAGCGTGGGTATTCGTATTTATAATGCTCATAATTAACTACGCGGGCCAGGGGGCCTTCATCATGACGCATCCGGGCGAAACGAATTCCTTTTTTCAGATGTTTAATTCGCAGTTCGGGTTTTTATACATCCCGTTTCTGATACTGTCGGTCCTCGCCACGATTATAGCGTCGCAGGCGGTAATATCGGGGATGTTTTCAATCGTCTACCAGCTTATAAACAGCAGGATTATCCCGCTTTTGAAGATAACCTACAAGTCCAGCAAACTCCAGTCCCAGATTTACATAAACTCCGCGAACTGGGCGCTGTTCACCGCCGTTTCCATAGCGATTTTAATGTTCAAGACGTCGGCCAGCCTGTCCATGGCATACGGGCTTGCCGTGAGCGGAACGATGACTTTCACGAGTATTTTAATGTTCATATATTTTATTCACAGGAAAAGGCCCTTCATGGTCCTGGTCTCGGTTTTCACCACCATGGCCGACCTTTTATTCCTGTATTCGAACCTCATGTATAAAACGGTAAACGGCGGGTATTTCGCGCTTATCATGGCTTTAATCCCGTTCGCCCTCATAATGGTATACACGAAGGGGCAGAAAAGGCTCCACGGCATCTATACCATGACGGATTTGAACATATTCATGGAGAAATACAATTTTCGCTATAAAAACGGCGTCAAGCTCGAAGGGACTTCGCTTTTTTTCGCGAGCCTCTCGGACAAGGTCTCGCCTTATATAATAAAGACCATGTTCGCGAATAACATAATATATGAAAAAAACGTCTTCGTATCGATCGAAAGGACCGAAAAGCCGTTCGGCATTCAGAGCGAGTTCAAAAAGGAAATAGCCCCCGGGCTTAACCAGCTCATTATAATGGCGGGATATTTCGAGGTCGTGGACGTGGAAGAGATACTGAAGCGCCACGGGATAGAAGAAAACGTGATTTTCTACGGGTTCGAAGAAATCGTCAGCAACAACGTCTTCTGGAAGGTCTTCGCCCTCATTAAAAAGCTATCCCCTTCTTTCGTAAGGTTTTACAAGCTGCCCGCGGAAAAGGTGCACGGGGTCATGGTAAGGGTGAAGATGTAGGAGGCTACGGCGGGCTATCTCACCGTGTCGTAATACGAAGGGGGCTTGAAAAAATAGCCGGAAACCCATTCCACCGCGGTTTTGAGATAACCGTTCGCCTCGAAGCGCCTCATGGAGGTTACCGCGCTTATATCCCCCAGGTATTTAAACCTTGCCCCTTTTTTAAGCGCCATGTTTATAAATTTCAGGTCCTCTCCCGCGGGCATGGACTCGTCGAACTTCCCCACGGAGGCGTAAACGTCCCTGTGGCAGAAAATAAGCGCCATGGACGTCCTCGAAATCATATGGGCTATGTTGTTTCCGAACATGAATATCCTTGCCTTCCATGTGTTTATGTCGGGATAGAGCCTCGAGGTCCCTATAAAATCCCTTCTGTCTTTAAAATCGTCAAGCCTTTTTAAAAAATTTCCGCTCAAAAGGGTGTCCGCGTCAAGAAAAAGAAAAACGTCTCCACTGGCGGCGCGGGCCCCGACGTTTCTTGCCTCGGATACGCCCTTATAGCGCCCGGAAAAAAGGCGCACGCGCGGATACTTCGCAACCGAACCTTCCGTGTCGTCCGAGCCGTGGGTGACGGAAACGATGATCTCGCAGACCGGCTTTCCGGAAAGGGCAAGGACGGAAGGGTCGTCGTCTTTCGAGGCGATTACGACGCCCTCCTGGCTTAGAAGTCTTTCTATGGAGGCTCCTATGTACTTTTCTTCTTCATGGGCGGGTATTATGACTGAAACCATTAATTTCTCCTTTTGATTAATTAATCCGGAAATTTCTATCGGCGCAAAAGCTATAAAATACCGGTCGCCTTCAGAAGCCTTTCCACGCTTTCTCCGGTCTTCCACGGGGGTATGAACCCCGGGAAATCGCGGGCCGTTTCCACGTCCCTGTCCAGCTGTAATTTTCCCTGCGCGACGGAATAAAAAAGTTTAAGTTTATTCAGGTGCTGCCCTATATATACCTGCTCGGTCTGTCCGGGCGTCGGTATGAAAAGGACTTTTCTGCCGATTTCGGAAACGTCCATCACTGTCGTGTATCCGGAACGGGAAACGACCATCTTCGAGCGGTTCATCAGCTCGTCGCGCCTCTTTTTCTCGAGGTAGGAATATACCGTAACATTGCCCCTTTCCTCCATGGAGAACTCCCCCGGCTTCCCCTGGGCCACCACGATTTTTCCCTTGAGAAGGCTTATCTGGGAAAAAAGCTTCTCCTCAAGGACCGTCCTCGTGGGCTCCGGGCCGGAAATGGAAAAGAGGTAGTCTATGTCCTGGGGGACGTCTTGCTTTTCGTAATCGGAGAGTATGCCTATGTATTCCACGTTTTCCTTTTTAAAGTACCTTAAGTTATGCGAAAGGTCCCCGGAAAGATTGCTTAAAGGGTCTTCGTAATCCGGCACGAGGACCTTGTTAAACTTGTATTGAAGGCCCTGGTTAAATCCTTCGGTCAGCATCTCCCCCAGGAAAAACCTGCACGGCGCGATGAACCTTAACTGGTGGAAAAGAAGGAAGGACGGGACGTCTTCAGAATACGAGCCGAACCTGGAATCGGATATTATAAGCTCTATACCCCTTTCTTTTATTATCTTTTTCATCTCAAGGTTTTCCGATTTTATGACCCTTATAATCCTCGGGGCGACCTTTAAAAACCTGAAAGCGAACCCGAATTTATCGGAATAGGGAGACGGATACGGGACGGACTCTATGAAGGAGCAGGAATCCCCGAGCTCCGCCTTTAAGAGGGAAAGGCCCCTTCCGGTCGTGTATATAACCACCTCATGGCCGTCCCTTACGAGCCTTCTTATAACGGGAAGGCCCCTCGTGGCGTGTCCCAGGCCCCAGCTGCAAAGAGAATATAAAATCTTCATTTTCGGTACTCTTTTTTATTATTATCGGTTTCTTTTTCTTCCTCTTTCTTTTTTTCGAAAAAATGAAACCCATATCTCGGAACAAGGAAAAAGGAGACAGCTATGAGAAGCAGGTTAACCCCCCGCATCACGAGGCTGAATGTCAGGCCCGCGTCGGAACCAAGGCCCAGCAGGGCGAAAAGTCCTACCTGGGAAAGTTCGTACGTTCCGGCGGAGCCGGGGGCAAGGGGCAGCGCGAAAACGAGGGTCGAGACGGCGTACACGAGCAGCGTCTTCGAAAAACCCATGTCGATTCCAAGGTAGTGCACGAGAAGCCAGACCTGAAAAACAAGTATTACGGTTTCAATAATGCTTAAGGACAGGCTTATGAAAAGGTATTTTTTTCCTTTCCTGTAAAAAAGGTTTAGGTCCCTTTCGAACTCGTTTATATGGGTTGAAATGTTTTTCAGCACCCTGTCAAGATACTTAAAACGCGAAAGGTAACGAATAATCCTCGTAAAAATCCTGCTGTCTATAATAGGATTAATCAAAAAGAAAAGGGTGACGATTCCCACGAATATCGCGGCGATAAACAACGTGAACCATATTTCAGGGGGCATGTAAAAATACCTGAATCCCAGGATGAGCCCGGCGTAAACGAATAGCAGGAACGTCGCGAATTCTATTACCTTCGCCGAGAGGCCGGCCGAAAACCCCTTTTTAAATTCGAGGCCGTCCTTCCTGTTGAGTATCAGGGCCATGACCGCGTCTCCGCCGATGAATCCCCCGAATATTCCGGAGGGGGCGACGTAATTCACGCTGTACCCGATTAGCTTGATATTGGCGAGGCTCCTTAACCTGATGCCGCACCCATATACGTGAAGGGCGTTACCGAACGAAAGCGCCGAAATGAACAGGGCGACGTAGGACAGCGCTACAAGGGCTAAAAAGTCCACGAGGCTTAAATGTCCTACCATCATAAGAAGGCGGGAAGGGCCGACTATTACGACGAGTAAAACCACAAAGAGCGCGCCTAAGGACGTGGCGATTATAAATGCCTTGTTCAAAAACACCCCCTTTTGCGCGGAAGTCCCCTCAAGACAGCCTCGAATACCACATCGGAACCGCGGCAAAGGCGCAGCCGAAATTTAAGACCGTGTGCTGGGCCGAAGCCGATTTTATCTCCCTTATATTTATTCCCCTGTGGTCGAGGGCGTCTTTAGCCATTTTTCTAACTATCTCCTCGGCGCTGGAGGCCGTGGTAGCGGCCGAATATTCCATTATGACCCCGAATCCGTCCTCTTCCGACACTCCTATGGCGACGGACGCGGCAATAACCTCGCCTTTCTTGTCGCTCGTTATGGAGCCGTAGGCGATGGGAACGAGGACCCCGCGGGGGTATATTATTTTTCCCTTGAACAGCGCCTTTGGCGGAAGAATAGAGCTTAGCCTTATAAGGTTCGTATTGCCCACCCCCGCCTTGAGAATCGCGTTGTCGAACGCGCCGAGCCTGGAAGTCCCCTCCGCCGACCCGCTAACCACCGTATATATATCCGGCGTTTCAAACACTGTTGAATCCTCCTGTTTTCTTAAATAATCTATTTGAACGGGCCCGCCGCCCGGTTCCCGTCCGAAAGCCCTATTATTATCTCCCTTATGAGCTTCGAAGCGATCGCCGAGGTCCTGTCGGAGTTGTCCGTGGGGGGGCATACCTCCACGATATCCGCCCCTACGACGTTAAGCTCTTTAAGCATGAGGGAAACCGAATCGAAAAGCTCCCTCGAGGATATTCCCCCCGCCTCGAGGTAGCCGGTCCCCGGTGCAAAGGCCGGGTCGAGGACGTCTATGTCTATCGTAAGATATATGTTTTTGCCTTTAAGGCTCCCTATTATTTTTTTAAGGGGCTCATAAACGTCGTATTTATAAATATGGGTAATTTTCCGGGCGAAATCGAACTCTTCCTTTGAACCAGAACGGATTCCGAACTGGTAGAGGCTCCCCTTTTCAATGACGTCGCATACCCTTCTCATGACCGTGGCATGGGAGTTTTTCTCGTTGCTCCACTCGTCCCTCAAGTCGGTGTGGGCGTCCAGGTCCACGACGACAAGGTCTTTGTATTTTTTTAAATACTGTCTTACAAGAGGGTACGTAATGAGGTGGTCCCCGCCAATGCTTACAATCTTTTTCCCTTTTTCGACGAGATAGGAAGATATCTCGTCTATATACCCTATGCTTTTTTGAATATTGCCCCACGGAAGGACGATATCCCCCGCGTCGAAAAATTTTTTATTCACGCCCGCGTCGAAGACCGGACTGTAGGTTTCGAGGGTGTAGGAAAGCTCCCTTATCCTCTTTGGGGCGAAACGCGAGCCCGGTATGTTCGACGCCGTGTAATCCATGGGAATGCCCAGGAGCACGATTCCGGATTTTTCAAACGAGGCCGAGGACTCGAAAAAAGATGAGGTTTTGGATATTAAATCCCTTTCAACAAATTTTTTCATTCCGGTATTATTTTAAAATCTCCCCCACAAAATTGGGAAGGACAAAGGAAGAAGAGTGAACCTCAGGGGAGTAATACCTGAGGCCAAGTCCCTCCGCAGAAAAATCAAAACCTTCGTACGCCCTGTTTACGAAGCGGGGGTCATAGGCCTTTGACCCCGCGGTAAAGCTCCATAAGCCGCCTGGATAGACCGGTATGGAGGCCAGGTAAAGATAAGTTTTTGAATACAGCTCCCTTAAAATCATGTTGATGTCCCGTATGAGATTCGCGTTAAAAAAGGGGGACTCGGTCTGGGCGACGAATATCCCGTCGTCTTTCAGGGCGGAGGCGGCAGATTCGTAAAAATCCCTTTTAAAAAGGCCCTCGGCCGGCCCCACAGGGTCCGTGGAGTCAATCAATATTATGTCGTAGGCGGCGTTAAACCTTTTCAGGAACTCTATGCCGTCTTCCGCGATTACCCTTACCCTTTCGTCTTTGAGCATGGAGGCGATGAGGGGAAAAAATTCCTCCGAAACCTCCACCACCCGTTTATCTATTTCCACAAGGTCAATATGCTTGACGCGCGGGTTTTTGAGGCATTCCCTCACCGCCCCGCCGTCGCCGCCGCCTATTATGAGAATATTTTCGGGACCGGCGTGGGCGAAAACCGGAACAAGCCCAAGCATTTCATGGTACACGAACTCGTTTTTGTCCGTGAACATTACGGCTTTGTCAAGTACAAGCATCCTGCCGAACTCGAAGGTATCGTAAACGGTAATTTCCTGGAACGGGGAAAACTCGTGAAGCAGGACCGATTTAACCCTTGCCTTTATTCCGAAATTACCCGTCTGGTTCTCAGAAAACCAAATTTCCACTTATGTTTTTTCTCCTCGTTACCTTGTTAGCCCGGGGGCCAGCCGAATCCCCTTCCGGCCATAAAATGAACATGGAAGTGGCCGACCGTTTGACCGCCGTCGTATCCCGTATTTATTACCGTCCTGAACCCCTTGTCTTCAAGGGAGTAGTCCCGCGCGAGGCTGCCCACGAGGTCAAAAAAATCACACGGGTCAAAATCCTTGTCCTTGCGGGCATCTAATATATTCTTAAAGTGTTTTCTGGAAATAATCAAAAGATGGACGGGGGAAACGGGGTTTATATCCCTTATGACTATAAAATTCCCGGTTTCCCTGACTATGTCCGCCTTAATTTTTCCGGAAGCTATGCCGCAGAAAACGCAGTTTTCCATTTTTTAATTTTTAATTATAATTAATTTAAAAAATATACACAATAGAAAACTGCGTTATTCCTTTAAGGAATTTATGGCAAGGCCCGTGATTATCTTCGGGTAGAAAAAGGTCGATTTCTGGGGCATCCTGAGGTTCAGGGAGGCGACCCTGATTACGTCTTCTATTTTCGTGGGGTTCATGAGAAATACCGCGTTTACCGAACCGTCCGTAAGCCCCTTTACGGCTCTTTCCGCGTCCTTTTCATACTTGAGGAAAACCTGGTTGTCGAGCTCCTCCTGGGATATTTTGAGGGCATTCTTTAAAATCAGGTTTTCAAGGATGGAAACGTCAAGGCTTCCCAGCGGGTTTCCGGAGGGCGCCGCGGCCGCGCGGGATTCCTCTTTAAGCGAAAGGACGAAGGCCTTTCCGGATTTATGTGCAAAGCCGAAGCAAACCGAAGGGCCGCGTCCGTAAGAGGCCTTCTTCATCTCTTCCGCAAGGGAGGAAATACTTACGGGGGAGGCGATAAAATCGCCCCGAAGGACTTTAACAAGCTCATCAGGGTCAAAATCCTTTTTTACTACGCACCTGTGGGTGGGAAGGATTACGAGCCCGCCCTGGCTTGAAGGCGCGAAATACATCATGCAGTAATCCGCGTTGACCCCCCTGATTCCTTTTTGACGGATATAATCCCTGAAATTAAGCGCGGTTTCGAACCTGTGGTGACCGTCGGCTATAAAGGCGGATTTTTCCGCCATCTTTTCCTGTATCTCCCTGATAAGCGAAGGTTCGCTAATCCTGAAGAATGAATGCCTGACGCCGCTATCGTCATTGAAATCGAATACCATTTGAGCAAGGCCGCTACCCGGAGCGTTTTTTAAAATGCCTTCCAATACGCCGCCGTCGTCTTCGAAAACGGAAAAGACGGGACTGAAGTTAGCGAGGCAGGCCTCCATCAGCCTGAACCTGTCTTCTTTCGGCCTTGAAAGCGTTTTTTCATGTCCGAAAATGGAGCTGTCCCCTTCCTTTCCGGAGGGAGGGAGCCCGAAAAGAGCGAGAAAGCCGGTTCTTTCATAGGCCACGCCGTTTATCCCGAACCCCTGGTTATAAATATATATGGAATCTTTCTCCTCGCGTCTTAATATTCCCCCTTTTATCCATGACCCGAAAAAATCCTTCGCGCGGGAATACCTGTTGTTTTCGGGACCGTCGCCTTCAAACTCCTTCCCTAATTCAAGCCTGACGACGTTGAATTCCGAACGGGCGTAGAGCCGCTCTTGCAGGCGGGGGCTTATTACGTCATATGGCGGACAGACGACATCGGCTATGTTTACGAGCCCTCCATTATAAA
>JAKAPT010000003.1 GCA_021806885.1 bacterium
TTCCTCGGCAAGAAGCGAAACTCTTTTAATTGAGTTAAAAAGGTCTTTTGTGTTTATAACCGCGGTCTTATAATTGCTCTTCGGGAGAACAGTCTGGTAATCCGGAAATTTTCCTTCAATAAGCCGCGATATTATCTGTGCCCCGCCCCCGGATTTAATCTTGCTTTTCTTGTCCCCCTTCAAAGATCCTTCGGGGGCGTTAAAATTAAAGAATATATTGTTTGAATTTATATAGATATTTACTGAAGATCCATCTTCTAATTTTAAAATCTCGTTTAATACTTTTTTAGGAATGATTACCCCGCTTTTAAAGAAATTATATATTTCGCTTTCTTTATTTATATTAAAATATATCCCTTCTTTTTCGTTTAATTCTATAGCCTGGTTTTCCTGCCCCCTGTTTTCGATATCTGACATGGCAAGCCTGTGGCCGTCGGTTGCTACAAGTCTTAAATTAACAGATTTATTTGCTTCAACTAATGAAAAAAAGACCCCCGTAAGATTTCTTTTTGTTTCTTCGTTTAATGATGTTGAGAATATCACGCCGCTTATTAGTTTTTTTAATATTTTAAAGTTAATGGTAAAACTGTCTTCGGGCTTAAAAAACCCTTTTTTAATTTCATTGTCGATATCGATAATTGTCGGATAATCAACCACGGGGGTTGTTGTTAAATTAGCCGTATAATTCTGGTAACTCACTGTAACAATACCGGAAGAATCTTGACCATCCGTTTTGAAACTTATAACTGTTCCATCTGGGGTACCCTCGGGGGATTCTTTTACAACACCATATAACCGCCTTGAATTAATACAAACCTTTCCTTCGTTAACGACCTTCGCCTTACTATAAGTAATAATACTGATTTCTAAATCGGTTGCGCTGATTTTAATTAGTTCATTATTTACGCTCTCTATTAATAAATTAGAAAGGATTGGTAATGATCCTTTTTTCTCGGAAGCACCTTGAACTATAAAAAGTGAATTTAAGAAATCCTGCCTTTTAATTTCAAAATTTAACATAAATTAACACCTTTTGTTTTTTTAATGTTTTTAAAAATTAAATAATAGTAATAATAATATAATATAAAACGTTGATAATTTACCAACTTATTAAAATCATTATATTAAATATAAATAAAAATCTGTCTAATTATCCTATTTTTTTTTAAAAATTCTGTTATATTTTTTTTGATTTTAATTATAAACAATAATTAAACAATTTTTTAACAGATTTAATAACAGGTATAATTTTAAATAATCTTTATTTGAGCTTTATTAATTTTATTTTAATGTTAATTTTTAATTATTTTTACAATATTATCTATTGTTTTTTGTAATTCAATATTTTTTTTAAGCGAAGTTTTTATTTTATTTACGGCATATATAATAGAAGAATGGTCTTTTCCTCCAAATTTATCCCCTATTTCAGGAAATGAAAGTTCAGTATTATCCCTGATTAAATACATCGCTATTTGTCTTGGGCCGGTAAATTCCTTTAATTTTTTATTTGATTTAATATCGGATATTTTAATATTAAAATAGTTAGAGATAACTTTAATAATATTTTCAGCGGTAATAATTTTCCCCTCTTCCTTAAATAAGTTAAGAGTTGCCTCCCTGGCGAGCTCAATTGAAATCGGTTTTCCGGTAAACGAGGAATAGGCGGCTATTTTAATCATGGCCCCCTCCAGTTCCCTTATATTTGAATTTATTTTGTTCGCCAGAAGATAAACCACATCGTCGGGAAGGTCAACCTTATTAAAAAGGGCCTTTTTTTTAAGGATAGCAACCTTCGTTTCGAAGTCAGGCGGTTGTATATCGGCAATCAAACCCCACTCAAACCTCGACCTTATCCTTTCCTCGAGGCTTACTATATCTTTGGGTATTTTATCGCTGGAAACCACGATCTGCTTCTGATTTTCATATAATGTATTAAAGGTATAAAAAAATTCTTCTTGTGTTCTTTCTTTTCCCGCAATAAATTGAATATCGTCGATTAATAACACGTCGACGCTTCTGTATTTGTTTCTAAACTCGGTCATTTTATCGTCGCGTATCGCGGTTATCATCTCGTTTGTAAATTTTTCGGACGAAACAAGGAAAACGTTCAAGTCTTTTTCTTTAATGATTTTATTTGCGATGGCATTTAAAAGGTGGGTTTTTCCGAGCCCAACGTCGCTGTAAATAAACATTGGGTTATATGTCTGCCCGGGAAGGTTGGCCACGGCAAAACTTGCGGCATGGGCAAACTGGTTTCCTGAACCTATTACGAAGTTTTCAAAGGTATATTTGTTATTTAAATTATGATAATCCCTTTTTTTATCTTTTTTTTCTTTAAGGAAAACAGTTTTTGGTTTTTCGGGATTTTTATTTTCTTGTGGCGTTTCGTCGTCGGTTTTTTTTGATTTGGCTCCAGGATGTTCCGGCTCGTAACCCGGAGTATTGATGCTGTATACTAAATTCGGTTCTTTTTTTTCGTTTCTGATTTTTTTCCATATATTAAAAATTATATCCCTGTAAGACTCATTGATAATGTCTTTGAAAAACTTATTGGGAACGGAGAACAATATTGTGTCATCGCTTGCGAGGGAAATACTTGTGGGAAGAAACCAGATATTAAAATTATTTATCCCTATTTCTTTTTTTAATTCTTCGAGAAGGGGTTCAACAAAATTCATAGAGGGTGATTTTTAAAATTCCACAAAGTTATCAACAATTGTTGGTAACTCGAATTTAGTAATAATTACAATAGGTTATCTTTAATAATTTATTAAATGAGGACTAATTAAGTTATAAATCCCGAATATTGATTTCAATAAGGTATAAAAGTTTAACATATCAAATTTTAAAATAAATTTCAATAATTTAAAATTAATTTTTTAAATTTAAATTTCTTGACATATTTACGGTTATTTGGTAAAAATAAGGTTTAAAATAAATTTTAATAATTGGATTTTGGAGACGATATGAAAAGGACATTTCAGCCAAGCAATTTAAAAAGAAAACGTACCCATGGTTTTTTAAGCCGCATGAGCACGAAAAACGGCCGGCTTGTTCTATCTAGGCGCAGGAGGAAAGGCAGGAAGGTGCTTGTGCCTGTAATAAGCGCAAAATAACAATGGTTGTTGGCCGCGTGCCGGGGTTGAGGCTCCGCGAGGATTTAAAGCTTAAAGAAAAAAAGGACATCGATCTTCTTTTTAAAAAGAAAAACAAAAAATATCTTGACAGCCTTTTAATATATTACAACCCTTCCGACAGCTTCAGGTTTTTAATATCTTTTAAAAAAAGGCTTTTAAATCCGGTAAGGCGCAATGGATTAAAAAGACAGGTAAGGGAATTCATCAGGCGAAACCAGTATAATCTGAAGAATATCAACTGCGCCATTTTGATCGTCAAAATCCCCTCCTCCAACTCCCAGCTTCTAAATGAGTTAGAGTTTTTAATAAAATGAAAACCGCGAATACATTATTCATAAAATTGATAGGCTCTTACAGGAAATATCTCTCCCCGGCCCTGCCGCAGAGCTGCAGGTTTTATCCCTCCTGCTCCGAATACGCACTTGAATGCTTCGCGTCGTTTAATTTCTTTAAGGCCTCTTTTCTTTCTTTATACAGGATTTTAAGGTGCAGCCCCCTTTCAAGGGGAGGTTACGACCCCGTTCATAAACATTAACCCTTTTAGGAGAATTTTTTGGAAAAAAGAATCATAATAGCCGCGGCGTTATCCGTCTTTTTAATTATACTCTGGGGATACTTTAATCCCATGGCCCAAAAGGGAAAGCAGACGGTTCCCCCGGTGAAACCCCCCGTAAAAAAAGTTCTTTCCAAAAGCCCTGTCCAAAAAGCCTCAGAGCCGTCTCCGATTACGCATGTCAAGACGGGGGTTCCTTCAGCTGCGCCCTCCCTGACCGTTTCTAAATCGCTTGTTTCCTCGCAGGGCATATCCTATCAGGGAGATAATTTTCTCGCGGGGTTCGCAACACCAGGCGGCGGGATTGACGAGCTAAGGCTGTCGAAATACTCTTACACCGAAAAAGACCTTAAAAACAAGGTGAATCTTGCGAACTCTATCAAAAAAATAAAAGTGCTCGATTTCATTCCTTCCAAAAATCATCCCCTGTTACGTCTTTTAAATATTACGAAAAAATCCAACTCTATTGATTATACCTATAAGGCTGGAGGCAATTTAATACTGGAAAAGGAGTATAAGTTTTCGAATGGGAAATATATCCTTTCGAACAATATAATAATAAAAAACCTCTCCGGCAGGCCTGTCGTTTTTAAAGGGAACTACGTCTTTTCATCCCGGCTCAAACCCTCTTCGAACAGCCAAAATTTTATAAACCTCAAGCCGGTCGTTTACCTCAACAATAAGCAACTTACCCCGGCCATTGCAGGAACGGCGCAATATAGCGGCAACATTTCCTTCGCTGGATTCGATTCAAAATATTTTCTTTTCTCCTTTTTAAACCCGGGGCCAAAGATATCCGCTAAAAAAACGGGAAATGTGATAACGTTTAGCGTTCCCGAGAAGGTCGTGGTCGATCCGGGAAAAACGGCAAAAATCACCCTGGATATTTTTGCCGGGCCAAAAAAATTATCCCTTTTAAATCAGGCGGGCCACAACCTTAATTCCACCTTAAGCTTTGGCTTTTTTGGCTTTTTCTCGGTCTTTTTGCTCCATATGCTGGAGTTTTTCTACGGCTTTGTCCATAATTATGGAATTGCGATCATTCTCCTTGTCCTTGTAATAAGGATAATCTTTTATCCGCTTACGTATGTGGGCTTTAAATCCATGAGGCAGATGCAGAAGCTCACTCCCAAAATCAATGAGGCAAGGGAGAAATATAAGGACGATAAGGCCGAGCTTAATCGAAAAATCATGGAGCTTTATAAGGAAGGAAGGGTTAACCCGTTCGGCGGTTGTCTCCCCATGATCTTGCAGATACCGGTCTTTTGGGCCCTTTATATGACGCTTCTCGTGGCGATACAAATGAGAAACGCGCCGTTTGCTTTCTGGATTACAAACCTTGCTGTCCAGGATCCCTACTATGTCCTTCCCATCCTCATGGGGATAACGATGTTTTTATCCCAGAAGATGAACCCAACCATAGGAGACCCCACCCAGGCAAAAATAATGCTTGTTCTTCCCCTGGTCTTCACCTTTCTGTTTATTCATTTTCCTGCGGGGCTTCTTCTTTACTGGACGGTAAACAACATCCTTACAATCGCCCAGCAGTATGTGATTAACAAGAAATTCGCTTAAAAATGGCAGGCCTTGCACCACAATTAATTAATGAATTAGACACAATCTGCGCCGTTTCATCCCCGGCGGGAGAGGGGGCGATTAGCATTATCCGCGCCTCCGGAAAAGAGTCCCTCCCGATATTTAAAAACATATTCGAGCCCTACAAGAATAGGGTTATCCCTCGAACCGTCCACACCGGAAGGATTAAAGACCCATTTACATTGAGGTATGTCGACGAGGTAAATGCCGTCTTTTTTAAGGGGCCCGGAACCTATACGGGGGAAGATATGTTTGAAATATATCCACATGGAGGAATCTTTAACACCCGCTATATTCTGGAAATAATAATAAAGTCGGGGGCAAGGCTTGCCATGAGGGGAGAATTTACAAAAAGAGCGTATATCAACGGCAAAATAGACGTCCTTAAGGCCGAGGCGGTTCTGGAAATTATTAAATCGACCTCTATCCATAATCTTTTGATCGCAAATAACCAGCTAAGCGGGCTTCTTGGAGAAAGAATAAAAAGCCTTAAGGATGATTTTCTTTATCTCCTTGCCCTCATCGAGGCGTTAATCGATTTTTCGGACGAGGAGCTTGAAGATATTGACGCAAAATTTTTAGAGAAGGCTTCGCGCCTTGAAAATACCCTGACCGGCCTGATCGATTCCTATGCGGGATATTCAAGGTTTGAAGGGGGGCCTTCCGTCGTGATAGCCGGCGCGCCTAATGCGGGGAAATCAAGCCTGCTTAATGCTTTACTAAGAAAAAAAAGGGCGATAGTGCATGATGTTCCAGGCACCACGCGCGACTACATCGAAGAGGTCATTTTTTTATTTAATAAGCCTTTAAAAATAGTCGATACCGCAGGGCTCAGGGAGTCCGGGGATTTAATAGAAAGGGAGGGAATAAACCTTGCCCTGGAGCAGATTGAAAAGTCAGACCTCATCATATATGTCTTTGACCCTGGAAAAGAATTTATGGATTTTAGCCTTGGGCGGTTCAAGGACAAAATCATATTGTTTGTTCTGAATAAGGTCGACCTGCTTAAGGAAGATGAAATAAAAAGATATCAAAAGAGTCTTTCGGAAATTACAGGGGGAAAAGATATTATTCCAATAAGCGCTTCGGACAACACCGGCATTGAGCAGTTAAAAACTTCTATTTATGAAAGGATTTTGGAGCTGGAGAGCATATCGGAGGACGAGGTCGGGATAACAACCCTGAGGCAAAAAACGCTGATAGAAAAATGTCTTGATATTCTTAAAACCGCGTCAAGGAAGTTCAAAAACAAAGACCCCCTGGAAATAATTTCCATAGATCTAAGGGAAGCGCTTTTTCAGATTGATGAGATTACGGGGGCCGTTTCAAACGAGGACATACTTGATACCCTTTTCAGGGAATTCTGCATAGGAAAATAAACCTTTTGGCTTTTTAGATATGTATGTAATTAAGCCACTCCTGGGGAAGGCCCGTCATTATTCCAAGTACCACCATCACTAGCCCTAAAAGCCCTACAACTGCGATTGTTTTTTTGGAATACGCGTAATTACCAAGGATCCTTTTGCTTCCCGCAAGGGCTATGAGGAAGCCAAGAACGACCGGAAGAATAAACCCATTAAACGCCTCGACGTCAATCATTATGGAAACCAGTGGAATGCGGGGAATAAGGATGAGGATAGCCGAGAAAAATAAAAGCGCGATGTAAACAAAGTAAAAGAGCTTTGCCTCTTTAAAGGGGAGATTCAAGGAGTGTTTGTATCCCCATGTTTCTCCCGCTGCCCAGGTGAATGCCATGGAAACCACAAAAGCGGCGAGAATACTCGAACTAAAGAGTCCTACCGCGAATAAAGCCCCCGCGTATGTACCGGCAAGAGGAATCAAGGACATGCCTATAGCCCTGGCTGTAGAGGGCACTATATGCGCCTTGTAAAGGGTGGCACCCGTCATGACTATAACCGCGATCATTAGCACCTGAGTGGCGATGCTTCCTATAAGGGTGTCTGTTTCGGCAAGCTTAACGTCTTTTGAACAAAGGTTTTTGTCTACCGTCGCGCTTTGCTGGTAATATATCATCCATGGCATAATTACGGCACCGGCGTTCGCGGCTATTAACCAGATATAATTTTTATTCAGCAAGGGTTGGGAAGCGAAAAGGCCCTTAAAAACAAGCTCATGCACGCTCGGGTGGGCGAATATCGCGGCAGGAATGAACACAAACCCGATCAACGAAAAGATAAGCGCAATCATCTCGGCCCTTCTGTAGCTTCCGGTGAAAATGACGAGAAGTAAAACCAGAAAACTTACGCCTACGCTAAGGACCTTTGGTATTCCAAATATCTCGCCTGCCGCGGCTATACCCGCAAACTCTGTAATGAGGGCTGAAAAAACGACAAGAAAAAGGGTTACTGTGGCAAATGTCGCCCATTTTGCGCCGTAATATTCCTTAATCAACTCCCCGTGCCCCTTTTTCGTAACACAGCCAAGCCGTGACGTCATCGACTGCACAAGGTAGAGTATGGGAATAAGAAGGATCTGGAGGGGAATAAGCCTGTAGCCCCATTGAGCCCCGGACACTCCTGCCGTGGTAACCGAGCCCGCGTCCATATCGGCTATCATTACGACGAATCCAGGCCCCAGGACCTTTAAAAAATGTAATATCCTGTAAAGGGCCCTTTTTCTGAATATCGAGAACTTTTTTTTCCGGGGAGTTCTGGTTCCTTGCATTTATTTGTATATTTTACTAATACATTACTAAATTTGTAATGTATTGTATTATCGTTTTAGATCATTTGTCAAGGCTTTTTATAATATAATAAATAATACCATAGTAAATTTTTACGGTAACTTTATAAAAAGATTAATAACGATTATGGTCTATTATGGAATCAAGAATAAAAAAACAGGGGAACTGGTAAAACAGTTTTTCCGCCGGAATCCCAGGGACAATATTTCTGTCCTGTCCTTTAACAGCATGCCTGATACGTTATGCTTCCACATATTTTTTACAAGAAACAGAGACGCCGCGGAAGCCGTTTTGCGCGAAGGGATATATGAAGGCGAAAGAGAGGCTTATAAGTTAGACCCTTCGCTCGAACCGGTAAAAAAAGACCTCGAAATTTACCGGGCAGACTTTAATTTATAGTAAAACATTAATAAAAATAAACCCTTTTCTATGTTATAATATCCTATATATATGTCCATATTTAACCGAAGCAAAGTTGCCGTAATCCGCTTTTCCGGAGCGATTACCGCCCAGAATGCCGGGCCATACATAAGGCTTATTAAAAAAATTGAAAGGGTAAAGCCCGTGAAAGGGGTTTTGTTCGTAATAGACAGCCCCGGCGGCAGCGCGATCCATTCCGAACTTTTTTACCTTGCCATTAAACGCTTAAGGGAAAAAGGCAAGAAAGTTTACGGTTTTCTTGAGGTTGCGGCCTCCGGAGGATACATGCTTTCCTGCGCCATGGAAAGGCTTTACGCCCCGTCTTCGGGCATAATTGGATCCATAGGGGTTATAAGCGTAAAGCCTGTTCTAAAAGATATACTGGAAAAAATCGGCATAGGATACGAGGTGGTCAAAAAAGGCAAACATAAAGATATGTGGCTTTTTACGAGAAATTACTCGGACGAGGAGAGGGAAAGCATAAACGAGCTCCAAAACGATGTGTACAGCCGCTTTGTTGAAATAGTTTCCGAAGGCAGGGGAATTTCTTCCGAAAAGGTTTTGCCTCTTGCCACGGGAGAGCTTTTCTCCGCGAGGAAATCCTTAGAAAATAAATTAATAGATGAAATCTCGGGTTTCGACAAGGCCCTTGGGGACCTGTGCAAGGAGGTAAAGGCAAAGCCCGAAAAGGCAATCTACATAAGAATCAAAAAGCCTTTTTTTCAAAGAATCATAGGCGCATCTATTACGAGCTGGATTGATGACGCCTTTTACTGGAGTTTCCTTCGGAATTAAATCCCCCGGTTTTCTATACCCTGGTTATTCCACGATAAAAAATAGAAATGAAAAATAAAAATTATAATTTTGATGTGATAGTTATAGGTGCGGGTCACGCGGGAATAGAGGCCTCTCTTGCCGCATCACGGATGGGGCTTAACACGGCTGTCGTAACTATTAATCTGGACAACATCGGGCAGATGTCATGCAACCCGGCCATAGGCGGGCTTGCGAAGGGTCATCTCGTCAGGGAGATTGACGCCCTGGGCGGCGAAATGGGAAGGGCCATAGACAAAACCGGTTTGCAGTTCAGGACGCTTAACACAAAAAAGGGCCCCGCCGTGAGGTCTTCAAGGGCACAGGCGGATATGTTCGCTTACAAGACCTACATGAAAACCGCCCTTGAGTCACAGGAAAACCTTACCATCGTCCAGTCCATGGCGGATGCCCTCATCGTCGAAAACGGGGCGGCGAAAGGCGTTGTCCTTTGGACAGGGGAGAGGCTTTACGCCGGGGCGATAATTCTCACAACCGGGACATTCTTAAGGGGCCTTGTTCATATAGGACTTTTTAATTACAATGCAGGAAGAGCCGGGGATTTTGCTTCAAACAGGCTTTCCTTAAGCCTTCTTCAAAACGGGCTTGAGCTTGGCAGGCTAAAAACCGGAACGACCCCCAGGCTTGACGGAAGGACGATAGATTTTTCCCTATTGGAAGAGCAAAAAGGGGAAGATGATTTTATCCCGTTCTCGCTTGCCAGCAAAAAAATCGAAAACAGGATAAGTTGTTTTATAACATATACTAATCACTCCACCCATAAGATTATTATGGGAGGGCTTGATAAATCCCCCCTTTACTGCGGTGTGATAAAGGGAGTGGGCCCGAGGTACTGCCCCTCGATAGAGGACAAGGTGGTAAGGTTCAAGGAGAAAGAAAGACACCAGGTTTTCCTTGAAAGGGAGTCCCTTGATTCAATCGAATATTATCCGAACGGTCTCTCAACAAGCCTTCCCCTGGAAACCCAGCTTGATTTTTTAAGGACAATAAAAGGGCTTGAAAGGGTCAAAATCATGCGGCCCGGCTATGCCATAGAATACGACTATGTCCTGCCGACCCAGCTTAAGCATTCGCTTGAAACCCGCGGCATAAAAAGTCTCTATCTTGCCGGCCAGATTAACGGAACATCCGGCTATGAAGAAGCCGCGGCCCAGGGGATAATAGCAGGGATTAACGCGGCCCTGGGCATAAAAAGAAGAAACCCCCTTATTCTTGGAAGGGATGAGGCCTATACAGGGGTTTTAATAGACGATTTAATAACCCTGGGAACAACGGAACCATACAGGATGTTTACATCGAGGGCCGAATACAGGCTCCTTTTAAGGGAGGACAACGCGGATTTCAGGCTTTGCGAATATGGACGCTCCGCGGGGCTTCTTGACGACGAAAGGTACGGGGTTTTTAAAGAGAGGCTTTCCAGCTTCGAAAACATTCTTGAACTCATTGAAAAGTTAGAGGGTGGGAAATACCGTTCTCTCCTTAAGAGGCCCGATTTTACCGCGGCGGATTTAAAAACTGCACTGGGCGCTCATGCCGCCAAATTTACCGCCGACACCTTAAACAGGGTTGAGCTTTACGTGAAATATGAGGGTTATATCAAAAGGCAAAAAGAAGGAGTATTAAGGCTAAAGAAGTTTGAAAATATTAAAATAAACTGGGGTTCCGAAACAGAAGCCATCCCCGGGCTCTCGCTTGAGGTCATGGAAAAATTGAACAGGATAAGGCCCGAAACCATTTACGAGGCAAGCAGGATTTCCGGTATTACCCCTGCCGCCATAAATATCCTTCTTATGAAATTCATTAGAACCTGATGGATTTAAACGAGTTTGTAAGTAAGGCCGATTATTTCAGCTCAAGAAAAACCCCCTTTCTTTTTATTATCGATTTCGAGCTTAAGAAACCGGAGATTTTTACTCTTTCGGAGCTGGAAGAAGGGCATGAAAACGTAAAATATTATATCGACGGAAAAACCAATTACGATATTAATGCCCATCCTGTAAACCAAGGCTCCCCAAAGAAACCTGTAAACATTAAAAAATTCCCTATAAGCAAAGACAGGTATCTTAACGCGTTCGGTCATGTCCATGAAAACCAGCTGAGCGGGAATTCCTATCTTCTCAACCTGACCTTTAAAACTCCCGTAAAAATAAACATACCCCTCGAAGACATATTCTATAACAGCCGGGCAAGATACAAGCTCTATTTTAAAAAGGGAGACGCCGGGTTTGTTTCTTTTTCCCCCGAGACCTTTGTGACTATTCAAGATGATGTAATTTTTACATATCCAATAAAAGGAACATTGGATTCAACCATTAAAGACGCAAGGCAAAGGCTTTTATCCGATAAAAAAGAGAGGGCCGAACACCTTACCGTCGTCGACCTCCTGAGGAACGACCTCAATATTGTCGCGGAAGGCGTCATGGTCAAGAGGTTTTGCTCCGTAGAGGAGATTAAGACAAATTCGGGCGGGCTTCTCCAGATGTATTCGGAGATAAGGGGGACACTTAAAAAAGATTTTAAAGGACAAATAGGAAGCATGCTTCTTAACCTGCTCCCTGCCGGTTCCATCTGCGGGGCCCCGAAGAAAAAAACGCTTGAAATCATAAAAGAGGCGGAAATTGAAGAGCGGGGATATTATACTGGAATTTTTGGCATTTTCGACGGCCAAAATTTAAAGTCGTCGGTTTTGATAAGATATATCGAAAATATCGGGGGGAATTATTATTACAGGAGCGGCGGCGGCATAACCGTTTACAGCGATCCTTTAAAGGAATACAATGAAATGGTCGAAAAAATCTATGTCCCTATTTATTGAAACTATAAAAATTGAAAACGGGGAGTACCGCCTCTTAGGCTATCACAACAGGCGGCTTAACGAAACGGTTTCGTCTTTCTTCGAGACTGTTCCTGAAATAGACCTCAGGACATTCCTTCCGGCGGTCTCTCCAACGGGTGGTTATAGGTCCGGGATTTACAAATGCAGGGTGATTTACGGAAAGAAAATTGAAAGCGTGGATATCGCGCCTTATAAAAAAAGAGAAATAAAATCTTTAAAAATTATAAATGGCGACAATATCGATTATTCCTTTAAAAAAGCGGACAGGGCCTTGTTTACCGATATCCTTAAGAGGCTTGGGAAGGATGAGGACATATTGATAGTTAAAAAAGGTTTTATTACGGATACGTCTTTTTCTAATGTAATTTTCTTTGACGGCAGGGACTGGATTACCCCCTCCTCCTATCTATTAAACGGGGTAAAAAGGCGCTTCCTTCTCGACGGGAAAAAAATCAAAGAGGCCCAAATCAGGGCAAATGATTTAGGTGGCTTTGAAAAAATATCCCTCATAAACGCTATGCTCGAGCCTGGCGAAACCTCTCTGGATATTTCCGGTCTATTTTTTTAATATCTCTAATATTTCCTTAAGGTCGGGCAGGTCTCCCAAGGAATAGACCTTTGAAAATATTATCTTTTGCTCCTCGTCCATAAGAATGTTCGCTCTCTCGGAGAAGCCGTCTCTTTCCCTGAACACCCCGTAATTTCTTGCCACCTCTCCATGGGGCCAGAAATCGCAGGGAAGCGATGTCTTTGTTATATTAAGGCTTTTTGCCCAGGCCTTTTTGGATGGGGCCGTGTCCACGCTTATCCCCAGGCAAACGGTGTTCAAGGCGGTAAAATCATTAAACATCATCTCTAACGATTCCATCTGCCTCGCGCACACATCCGTCCATGCCAGCGGGTGAAAAGAAAGGAGAACCTTTTTGTTTCCCTTAAAAGTGCTAAGCTTAACGACGTTTCCGGTCTGGTCTTTAAGCATGAACTCGACAGCCATGTTTCCATCCTTTATCGCCATTACGTTTTCTCCCGAAATTAAGTTATTTTGATTTATCAAATTATACATAGAGTATACCTTATAAAATCGCGTTTAAATAATTTGACAAAAGGTAAATATATGATAGCCTCTTAAATAAGTATGGATGAATATAGCAACAGGGATAAAAGCCGGGAGTTTTACGTTCAATGGCATTTTATAGATTCGTGCAATTTAAGGTGCCTGCATTGCTACCAGAATCAATATAATCATAAGGACATAGACCTTGGCGCCCTGAAATCCATATTTTCAAGGCTTGACGAGGCGATGGCAAAATGGAAAATGAAATGCTTTGTTTCCCTTACGGGGGGAGAACCTTTTCTTAAACCATCGGGACTTTTCTACCTTATGGATTTGATCGAGAGGTCGGATAATTTTAAAAAAATCGCCATTCTTACAAACGGCACGCTTATAGACAAAGGCCTTATCGAAAGAATAAAAGGCTTTGAAAAACTCTCTGAGGTCCAGGTTTCACTGGACGGGCACGACGAGGAATCGCACGATGCCGTAAGGGGCGAAGGTACATTCCTGAAATCCATAAACGGGATAAAGGCGCTAAAGAACGCTGGAATAAAAACAACTGTAATGTTTACCCTCCACAGGAAAAACGCCCACTCCGCCGTTAAAATGCCCGCCCTTGCAGGTTCTTTGAATATTGACGCCCTTACCGTTGAAAGAATGACAACCATGAGCGATGCCGAGACGAAAGAATTTTTCATTGAGCCTTCGGGTGTAAAGGATGTTTATACCGGTGTTTTCAACGAGGCGAAGAAGGAGCTTGCAGGAAAAAATACGCGGCTTTCCACTTCAAGGCCTCTCTGGAACCTCGTTGATAATGACAGCGGGGGGTATTGCCCCATAGGGCTTTCCTCGATTTGCGTCCTTCATGACGGAACGCTGCTCCCATGCAGGAGGCTTAATATTCCTTTAGGGAATATCCTTACTGACGGCCTCTTTAAGGTCTGGTACAACTCCGATGTCCTGTGGTCTTTAAGAAAGAAGGGGAAAAATAACGAATGCCTTGAATGTTCCCATCTTGACCGGTGCGGGGGCTGCAAGGCTATCACATATTATCATTCCGGCGGGGATCTCGACGCAAAGGATCCGCAATGCTGGAAATGAAAGTAAATAACCAATTATCGAGGATTTGAAGGTGGGCGTCTTAAGGCTTTCCGAGGATTTAACCCTTAAATCTTTTGAGGAGAAATATCTTCTTTTTAACAATAAAGACGGAAGCGTTTTTGAATTAAACGGGATGTCTTACAATATACTTTCCCTCTGCGACGGTAAAAACACAGAGGATGACATAATAAGAAAGGTAATGGAAGGCTTCGATGCTTCAAGGGACGAGGTCCAGAAAGACCTTGGCGGGCTTATCGAAGCGCTTCTTAAAAAAAATTTCATAACCGTTTCATAAAAACATATAAGGATAAAAGGAGGTGAAAGGTCGTGAAAAAAATCTACGAAGCGCCAATGTTTTACGAGATTCCAGCCGAGGAGTTTTATGCTATAATTCTTGACGGCTACGGGATGAAAGACTCATGCTATGCCTGAAAGGAGTGCAAATAGCGTAGGTTACGCTTTCAACCCCGCCCCTGTCAAATTTATGATATAACCCAGGCAACACTTAAATTTAGCAAAGGGGCGGGTTAATCTAAATTTCTAAAAGGAAAAATTATGAAAAAAGAATCGTTCGCGATATTCTTTCTAAGGTTTGTGCTTTTTCTAACATTTTTTTACCATGGAACCGGAATATTGTTTGACTGGTTTAACGGGCCGGGTCCGGCAGGGTTCGCGGGCTACATGCACTTTCCGCTTTTAATTGCGGTTCTTGTAGGCATAGCGGAAACAGCAGGCTCCCTTGCGATGATAAGCGGCATCCTGACAAGGATAGGAGCCCTTTGTATAATGATAGTAATGCTCGGGGCAATATTCATTCTGCACCTTCCCCACGGTTTCAACATAATGGCCGGCGGCTATGAATACGCCCTTACGGAGTTTACCATTGCCCTTTCGGTATTTATAATGGGGCCCGGGGAATTTACGCTTACGGGACTGTTTGCTAAAAATGCGCCCTACATCTTGAGATAGCTCGCATCCGATTGTTTAATTTATTTGGATATATAAAAAACCGGCGGCCTTGCGCCGGTTTTTCTATTTTTAAGTGGTATATTTTAATTAATAGCGAAATTGGGCTTGGCGATATTATATTTTGCTGGAGGGATTTGTATGGATATAAGCCTGAAAGGAAAAAGGGCGCTTATAACGGGAGCGAGCTCCGGGCTTGGAGAAGCAATCTCTAAAGAGTTAGCCTCATCGGGCGTGAACATAGGGCTGAATTATCACTCCCATCCCGAAGATGCCGACAGGGTCTCCGGAGAATTAGAAAAGACAGGAGCGGAGGTTATCGAATTTCGGGCTGACGTGTCTGACAGTAAGCAGGCATTTGACATGGTTGATTTTTTCGTAAAAAAATGGGGAGGCATCGACATTCTCGTCAATAACGCGGGAATAGACGGAAAACACGCCCTTTCGTGGGAAGCTGACCTTTCGGAATGGGAAAAAGTGGTTAAAATTAACCTCTTTGGTCCGTTTTATTGCGCAAGGGAGGCCCTAAAACACATGGTAGCGCAGAAGAAGGGTGTGATACTAAATATAACATCCGTGCACGAAACTATTCCTTGGAGCGGGTACGGCAGCTATACCGCCTCGAAGGCAGGCTTGTCAATGCTTTCCAAAACAATGGCGCAGGAAGCCGGGTCTTCCGGCGTGAGGGTTTTGTGTCTGGCGCCCGGGGCTATTAAAACACCCATCAACCAGAACGTGTGGTCGAATCCTGAAAACCTCAATGACCTTGTTTCGAAAATTCCATTCGGAAGGATGGGCGAGCCAGAGGAAGTGGCCCGCGTAGCCGCTTTTTTAGTTTCCGACGCGGCGTCTTATATTACGGGGTGCACTGTATTTGTGGACGGCGCGATGAAAGATTACGCAAATTTCATCCACGGAGGTTAATTTGGCCACGTTCGCTCCCGGCTGGCCGGGAATCCCCGGAAGATGGACCGGCTCAAACAAGGACGGGGTAGGGACCGCCCTGGGAGGAAGCCCCGTGTGGTTCACGATTGCCCGCGGCATTCTAAACGAGGTTTATTGCCCGCGGATCGACGAGGCGATAATCAGGGACCTTGGTTTTATAATAACCGCGGACGACGGATTCTTTTCAGAGGAAAAGCGTCACGCAACCCACAACACTTTTTTAACCCATGAGGGGGTTCCGTCCTATCATTCCGAAAGTATATGCAAGCAGGGAAGATACAGGCTTGAAAAGGATTTTATAACGGACCCGGGCAGGACTGTTGTTCTTCTAAGATGCAATTTTATCCCCACGGCCCCCGGAAATTACCGGATTTACGTTATTTGCGCTTCCCACCTGGAAAACCACGGGTCTGGGAATACGGCATGGACCGGGGATTACAACGGAAATACAGGGCTTTTTGCCTCAAGGCAAAAGACATCAATATGCATTATGTCCGATAAGGGATTCAGGTCGAGTTCCGCCGGATTCGTGGGTTATTCGGACGGCTGGCAGGATTTAAAGCGAAACGGGACGCTTAACCCGTCCTATAAAAGGGCGGAAAACGGAAACGTCGCCCTTACCGGGGAAATCGATTTAAAAGATTTAAAAGAAGGGGCCTTTGTTGTCGCTCTCGGAGCGGGGAGAAACCCTTCCGAGGCCGCCCACCTTGCCCTTGCCTCAATCGATGACGGGTTCGATAATATCCTCGAGAAATATATAGAACCCTGGAAAAAATGGATTGACTCTTTATTATCCGGAGAAAACAACGAGTTCAAGCTCTTTCCTGTCAGCGTCATGGTAATAAAGACCCATCAGACCAAATACGTCCCCGGCGCAATCCTTGCCAGCCTGGTAGTTCCGTGGGGGTTTTCCAAAGGGGACGGAGACCTTGGGGGCTACCACCTGGTCTGGCCGCGCGACATGGTTGAATCGTCCGGCGGCCTCCTTGCCTCTGGAGTCAAATCGGAAGCCAGGGATTCCCTCGTTTACCTCGAAGCCACCCAGGGTTCCGACGGGCATTGGCCTCAAAACATGTGGGTCGACGGCTTCCCATACTGGAGCGGGATACAGATGGACGAAACAGCCTTTCCCATTCTGTTTTTTGACCTTGCGTGGAGGATGGGGGCGGTTTCCGAAGACGACCTCGCGCGCTTCTACCCAATGGTTAAAAAGGCATTGATTTACATCGTAAAAAACGGTCCCGTGACCCAGCAGGACAGGTGGGAGGAAGACGGCGGCTACACGCCTTTTACCATTGGGGCCGAAATATCGGCCCTTGTGGTGGGAGCCGGCCTTGCGAAACTTGCAGGCGACGGAGATATCCACGGTTACCTGCTTGATACCGCAGATTCCTGGTATTCGTGCATTGACAGGTGGCTGTACGCGAAGGGAGGGGAGTTTTCTAAAAAGTTCGGCGTTGACGGCTATTATGTAAGGATAAACCCTCCGGATTTCAACAAGGGGGACGATTTTATAACGATTAAAAACCGCCCACAGGTTTTCAGCAGGGTAAGCTCTTCTAATGTCGTAAGCACGGATGCTTTAGCCCTCGTGCGTTTCGGGCTTCGCCGCGCGGATGACGAAAGGATATTGAGCACGATAAAGGTAATAGATTCCCTCCTCAAGGTTGAGACCCCCGCCGGTCCATGCTGGCGCAGGTATAACGGTGACGGGTATGGCGAGCATAGGGACGGTCGCCCGTTTGACGGGACGGGAAGAGGAAGGCTATGGCCCCTCCTTACCGGGGAAAGGGCCCATTATAACGTAGCCCTTGGAAACATCGAAGAGGCAAGGCGCCTGCTTGGCACCATGGAGGGGCTCTCGGGCGAGTGCGGGCTTTTGCCCGAACAGATATGGGATTCTAAAGACATTCCTGAGAAAGGCCTCTTTTTCGGCCGTCCTTCGGGCTCGGCAATGCCCCTGGTCTGGGCGCATGCCGAGTACCTGAAGCTTGCCCGCTCCATAAAGGACGGGAAGGTTTTCGACATGCCTCCCCAGGTCAATGAAAGGTACATAAAAAACGGGATTGAATCCAATATCATGCAATGGAGGTTTAACAATAAGCCCCGGAGCGTCCCCGCTGGCGCGGCTATGCGCATAGAGACCCTTTCTCCCGCTAAGGTCATCTGGACGAGCGACGGATGGAAAACCAAAAACGATACGGACCTGAAGGATTCCGGCCTCGGCCTCTATTATGTCGATTTGCCGACGGGAGGATTGAACCCGGACGCCGAAATAGTCTTTACGTTTTACTGGACTGACGGTGAAAGATGGGAAGGCAGAAATTATTCGGTAACCATAGGGAGGAATCCTTAAATATTAAACGGCATTCATCATGGATTATTCGATTTATAATAATTTACGCACGCCCATAATGGCGATAAATGAAAATTATGACATTCTTTTTTTAAACGATGCGGCAAGGGAACAATACGGCGATAGAGACGCCCGGAAAAACGAGAAGTGTTACAGGGTGTCCCACGGCTACGACAGGCCATGCGAAAATTACGGCGAAGATTGCCCAATTAAGGCGCTTTTTAATGATCCTTCCCTGGCGTCATCTTCCGTTCAGCACATTCACCAGGGTTCCCACTTTATCGTGAACGCTTCAAGGAGCAGGGACGATAAGAATTTATTTATAGAAGAGCATATTAATATTACTGAATTCAAGTCAGAAATTAAATCGTTAAAACAAGCCATTGAAGACGCCCGCTTTTTTAAGGATTTCTTTTACTCAAACCCTTACATTATGTTATTGTTCGATCCCGGAGGCATGATTATAAAGGATGCAAACGACGCTGCCGTTAAATATTACGGTTATTCGAAAGAGGAATTGATAGGCAAGACAATTCAATCGACTGTTAACCCTTCGATTTCGGGGGACGTTGTTTCAAAACACGCGGATCTGGCCATGAAAAACAGGCAAAAGGTTTTTTTAGGTTTTAAACACATCCTTAAAAGCGGGGAGGAAAGGAATGTTGAAGTTAGTCTTAGTCCCGTTCTCATCGCCGGCAAAACGATGATTCTTGCGACTATTCTTGACGTTACGGATAAATTCATTCAGGAACAAAGGCTTGTCCGTTCCAATGCCGACTTAAGCCGTTTAAACCTTTTTTATTCCGTTCTTTCGAAAATAAATTCCATAGAAGAAAATGACGAGGTCTTATACCTTAAGAAGGTCATAAAAATAATCGCGGACATAAAAGAGATCCACAGCATATTCGCGGGCAGGCTTGACGAAAACCTTAACGTCGAGCCAATCGGGTTTGAAGGTCAATTCGGGGATGAATTGTATGAATTTTATAAAGGAGAGGGATGGAAGGAAAAATCGATTGGAGTAGAAGCCATAAAATCGAAAAAATTTGCCTATACTAATAATTATTCCTCCGATAAAAGGACGGTTACAGGTTATGCCCCGCAGTCCATCATTTCCTCCGTCGGGGTCCTTCCCCTTGCCAAGAACGGAACGGTATGGGGGATCGTCGCGTTTGTCTCGGCTTTTCGCAATCTCTTCAGCAGGGAGATAATAAGGGTAATAGGAGATATATCTTTTCTTATTAACAGGACTCTTACGGGAATTAACAGCAAGGAGAAGGAAAAAAAGTTCCAGAGGGAGCTTTTAAGGATAAACCTTTATAGAACCATGATTTCAGAATCGATTCAGCTCATGATGAAAGAGCGTGAAAAGGCGGTTATATTAAAAGAAATCTGTAAAATTATAGCGGGAATGAAGGAAATCTCTTTCGTGTCGATAGCCCTCTGGAACGGAAAAAGAATCATGCCTTCCGCGTATTACTCCAAGATTAAGGCGGCGATAAAAATATTTAAAAGGCTCACCCGGGAAGATGACGTAAATTTAAAAGACAAAGAGCGCTGTCCTTATTTTGTAACCGAGGCCTTCAGAACAGGGTCGCCCGTTATAATTAACGATTACAAAAACCCGGAATTTATAAAAGATGCCTTTGCCGAGTTTATTAAAAGCCTGAATGCAGGCGCGGTTGCGGCGATTCCAATAAAAATAGGTGGCGAAAATGAAGGGGTTTTGTTCATTTATGCTGAAAAAAACACATTTACGCAAGAAATAATCGGGCTTTTAAAAACGCTCGCGGATGATATTTCATTCAAGTTGTCTCTTTTAAAACTTGAAGAAGGCGATGAAAAACAAAGGGAGATAATTGAACATCTGGCATATCATGATATTTTAACGACTCTTCCCAACAGGGCGGCATTCATGGAGCGGATAAAGGCTATTTCCTCCCGGTCGAAAAGACATAATCTTCCTTTTTCCATGATTGAATTTGACCTGGACGGTTTCAAAACGGTTAACGATACCATGGGACACGACGCGGGGGACAATGTCCTTTCAAGCGTCGCTGAAAGGATTAAAGGCATCCTGAGGGCCGAAGATGTGCTTTTCAGGATAGGAGGCGATGAATTTGTAGTCCTTATGGATACCATTAAGGGCGCCGAAGACCTTCTCATGCTTTCCTCAAGAATTATAAGAGAAATAAACCTACCCATCAATGTAGACGGGAAAGAAATCCGTATCGGGGCAAGCGTCGGCATTGCCCTTAATTACGATGGAAAGGCAAACATAGAGGAATTATTTAAGGCGGCGGACAATGCCATGTATGAAGCGAAAAAAAAAGGGGGGAGCAGGGACGTCCTTGTTCAAATATAATGTTTCACGTGAAACAAAATGATTCCATATGAAAGATATTTCCGGGAAAACCATTGTCATAACAGGCGCGACCGACGGAATAGGCGCGCAGGCCGCCATTATGCTTTCAAAAGAAAATACCCTGATTATTCACGGGAAAGACCCGGAAAAAGGGGAGGGTATTCTTGAAGAACTGAGGAAAATAAATCCACGCGGAGATTTTTATTATTTCAATGCCGATTATGCCTCTTTTAGGGAGGTGGCCGAGATGGCGGAAAAGATTGAGTCGGGGTTTGACCATATAGATATTCTTTTAAATAACGCCGGCATTTTTGCCCCTTCAAAGGAAAAGACAGAAGACGGTTTTGAAAAGACCTTCCAGGTCAATTACCTCTCCCATTTTCTTTTTACCGTGCTGCTTTTAAACATTTACGCCGTTCACAGCCCGCAGAATATCATGAACGTCAGTTCAATGGCCCACTCCAGCGTAAGGGGTAAAAATTTTCTGGGTTTAATTGAATCTAATAATCCCTATGATGGATATACGGCCTATTCTGTTTCAAAGGCATGCATGATCCTTTTTTCCTACCATCTCTCTTCCCTTTTAAAGGAAAGAGGGATCCTGGTGAACTGCCTTCATCCGGGCGTCATAATGACCAAGCTCCTTAAAACCGGCTGGCCCGCCGCCGGTTCGGCGTATCATTTTGCCTTGAAAGCCGTCTCTAAAATTTTACCTGGACAGCACAATTCCTCCGTGGAAAAAGGCGCGATGAACGTGATATCCTCAATAGCTTTGTCAGAAAATTTCAGGATTACCGGGAAATATTTTTCCTGGGGAAAAGAAGCTGAATCATCCAGATTGACCTATGACCGGGGGCTTCAGAAAACCCTCTGGGAATTAAGCATGCGCCTTACCGGAACCGACCTTGAGCTATCCGGCTAATTTGTGTGACAAAAGTCATGTATCCTACACTGTCTTTAAAATACAATATATATAGTCAATTTTAAACAGGAGCTAAAAATGGAAGCGTTATATTTTGATAAAACCTATAGTACTAAAGTGCTGGACGTAACACTTATCGAACCAAGGCTTAAACATTCCACAATCTTCGGCCTTTATGAAGATCTTAACGAAAGGGAAAGCCTCGTAATTAAAAACGACCACGACCCCAGGCCCCTTCACTATCAGTTTCTGGCGGAAAAGGGTGAAAAAGCATTTTCATGGGAATACATCGAAAACGGCCCGGAGACATGGATAGTAAGGATAACCAAAAAGCGGAGGGAGAAAAAATAAATAATGAACGGATTAGGCAATATTAGCGTCGGGGAAATAGTTGCCAAAAGCCCCGAAAAAATTGAGGTTTTCAGGAAGTACGGGATTGATTTTTGCTGTGGAGGAGACAAAACCCTGGGAGAGGCCTGCGACGCCCTGGGAATCAATCAAACTGTCATAGCAAGAGAGCTTGAAACGCTTAAGGCAGATGGTTCAGATAAAAAACCCGAGGGGGATTTAGCCTTAATTGAAAGGGCGCTGGATTGGGACATAGATTTTTTAATAGATTATATAATAAATAACCATCACGTTTATTTAAGAAAAAAACTCCCCGAAGCGTCCGAATATGTTCAAAAAATTGCTTCCGTTCACGGAAAAAACCACTCAGAGCTTATAAAAATAAGGCATCTTTTTGTAGAAAAAATGGCCCCGGATCTTTTGGCCCACCTGGATAGGGAAGAAGAGAAATTCTTTCCGACGATAAAATTTTATTCCAACTCCGTCTCCGGCTCGAAGGAAAAAGGCACTGTTGGAAATTACATAAGTGAGGAAATGGCAAAGGCAAAAGAAGACCATGAAATCCAGGGCAGGGTACTCAAGGAATTGGAGTTTCTTTCCTCGAATTTTGCCGTGCCGCGCGATGCCTGCGCCTCCTACAGGCACGCGTACAAGCTTTTAAGCGAGATTACCGAAGATATAATGGTTCATGTCCATCTCGAGAACAATATCCTTTTCAGGACCCTTTCCAGTCGTTAAAATTATGATATAATTTCCTTTAGGATTAGGTGAATTTCAACTAATTATCATAATAATAAATTCAAGGAGGCAGAATGAAGGGCACGAAAAAGGTTATAGACATACTGAATAAAAACCTTGCGCTTGAGCTCACCGCGATAAACCAGTACATGGTCAATTCCGAGATCTGTGGCAACTGGAATTACGGAAAACTGGAAAAGGTAATAAAGGGAAGGGCCATAGCCGAGATGAAACATGCCGAAAAGATAATCGAAAGAATACTTTTCCTTGAGGGAATACCCATAGTCAGCAAGCTGGGCGAGATCCATATCGGGAGCACGGTTCAAAAAATACACGATAACGACTGGATAGCCGAACTCGAAGCGGTAAAAAACTATAATGACGGGATTAAAATTGCCCTTTCCGAAGGGGATAACGGAACGAAGGAGCTTTTTACGGAAAACCTTAAAGACGAGGAAGAGCATATAGACTGGATAGAGTCTCAGCAGGACCAGATTAAACAGATGGGCATAGAGAGATACCTTTCCGAACAGACCGACTAAATACTGGATGGACAGAAGAGAGTTTGTTGACAGGGTAAAGGATTATCTTAAGTTATGGGATTTACCCGGCCTTAATGAACGAGCCGAAAAAATATACCTCTTTTACGATCTATTGGCCGTCTGGAATAAAAAGGTTAATCTTACCAATATAACTTCGCCCATTGAATTCATTAAAAAACACGTTATAGACAGCGCCTATTTGCTAAAATTGCTTCCCGGCCCGTCAGAAAAAAGGGTTTCCCTTATGGACATCGGCTCGGGGGCAGGACTTCCCGGGATTATACTTTCCATCCTCAGGGATAATATAGCCGTTACTGGGGTTGAATCCGTCTCGAAAAAATGTTTATTTCAAAGAACTGCTTCAAGGGAGCTCTCCCTTGCAAATTTTAAATGCCTTAATCTTAACATCTATTCCTATAGCGGGGATTTTGCCTCTTTCTCAGGAATTGTTAGCAGGGCGGCGTTCAGTTTTAAAGACCTTCTTAAACTTATAGATTTCCTTCCCCCCGAAAATCTTCCTCCGCTTTATTTTTTCATGTCTGACAGAGAGATTCAAAAACAAGTCGAACTTCCCGTGGGAATCTCAAGCCATTCGTTTAAAAACAAAAGGCTTTACATTGACAGGATTTTATTTTATAAAACTGATTATACCGGAGAAAAACCGTTCAGGATGATTGTGAAATTCGTTCCCGATGCAAAATAGTAATTAAAATGTTAAAATAGTGCAACTCCGGAGGACAAACATGATAGTTGTAACTGGCGGGGCCGGGTTTATCGGCTCGAATATCGTTGAAGGACTAAACAGAAAGGGTATAACCGATATTCTTGTGGTTGACAATCTTTCAAACGGAAAGAAGATGTATAACCTTTCCGACCTGGATTTCCTTGACTATATGGACAAGGACGACTTTATCGCGAGAGTCGGCTCCAATTATAGTTTTGGCAGGGTCGAGGCGGTTTTCCACGAAGGTGCGTGCTCTTCCACTACCGAATGGGACGGAAGATACGTAATGAGAAATAATTTTGAATATTCAAAAACCCTTCTTCACTGGTGCCAGGGGATAAAAGCCTCATTCCTTTACGCCTCTTCCGCTTCCGTTTACGGTCTCGGGGAGAAGGGGTTCAGAGAGGAAAGGGACTGCGAGCTTCCCATAAATATGTACGCGTTCTCTAAGTTCCAGTTCGACCAGTACGTGAGAAAATTACTTCCGGGCGCGAAATCCCAGGTCGCGGGTTTCAGGTACTTTAATGTGTATGGTCCCAGGGAGGGGCACAAGGGGCAGATGTCTTCCGTCGCTTTTCATTTCAACAATCAGGTTAAAGATAGCGGAAAAGCGCGTCTTTTCGAAGGGACAGGCGGGTACGCGAACGGAGGGCAAAGGAGAGATTTTATATATGTGGGCGATTGCGTAAATGTTAACCTGTGGTTTTTCGACAACCCTTCAAAATCCGGGATATTTAACCTTGGAACGGGGAAATCCAGTTCCTTCAACGATATTGCCAACGCCGTAATAAAATGGCATGGCCGTGGGGAAAAGGAATATATACCCTTTCCCGCACACCTTAAAGGGGCATATCAGAGCTTTACCGAGGCAGATATATCATTTCTCAGAAAAACAGGCTACAACAGCCCTTTTCTTGCCGCCGAGGAAGGAGTGAAGAAATACCTCGATATAATGTTTCACGTGAAACATTAATTTATTTTATATCTATAAAATGATATAATTTTTTCCATGGGAAAGGTCGTTTGCGTCTCAAATCAAAAAGGCGGCGTCGGAAAGACCACTACCGCCATAAATATTTCCGCCTGCCTCTCTGCTTATGAAAAAAAAGTCCTGCTCATAGATTGCGATCCCCAGGCAAACGCGACAAGCGGCACGGGAATCTCGACCCGGAACAACGTGCCAACCCTTTACGAATGCCTTATAGGCAAAAAGAGGCCAGAGGAAGCGATATATGAATCCCAGATGAAAAACCTCTATGTGATGCCTTCAACTCCTGACCTTTCCGGTATTGAGGTGGAGCTTGTAGGCATGGAGGGAAGGGAATATTTTTTAAAAAAAAATGTAATTGAAAAAGTGAGAGGGGATTTCGATTACATTTTAATAGACACCCCTCCATCCCTGGGTCTTCTTACGGTTAACGCCTTTACCGCCTCGGACAGCGTCCTTATACCGATGCAGTGTGAATATTATTCTTTAGAGGGGATTTCCAGGCTGATGAGGACCATCCGGCTTGTAAACCAGAGGCTTAACAAGGATTTAAGAATAGAAGGGGTTTTGTTTACCATGTTCGATTCAAGGACAAACCTTACTAACCAGATAGCCTCCGAGGTCAGAAAATATTTCGGCCAGAAAATTTACGAGAATGTTATTCCCAGAAATGTTAAGCTTCCCGAGAGTTCGAGCTTTGGAAAACCCATAATACTTTACGACATAAACTCTAAAGGAGCGGTCTATTACTTTGAACTTACAAGGGAGTTTCTTTCAAGGGTTGCCTGAGGATTAATTATATGAATAAAATTAATACCAAAGAAAAAAAGGGAAATAAAAAAGCTCAAAAAAGGGTCGTTTTAGGAAAAGGGCTCGGAGCCCTTCTTACCGAGGCCCTTCCAATGGATGCCGCCCTTCAGTCGGGCTCCGCGGATGAGGGGAGGGTTTTCGAAATAGAATTAACTAGAATTAATACAGGCGTTTATCAGCCGAGGAAGCATTTTGACGAGGATAGGCTTAAAGAATTGAAGGATTCCATCAGGGAAAAAGGTATAATAGCGCCTCTTATCGTTGTAAGGACAAAAGATACTAAAGGCTCCGGCGACGCTTTCGGTTTTTCGGAGCCCTTTTTTGACCTTATAGCGGGGGAAAGAAGATACAGGGCTGCCAGGGAACTCGGGTTTAAAACTGTACCGGCCATTATAAAAGATTTAACGGGTTCCTCAGCCCTTGAAATAGCCCTTGTGGAAAACATTCAGAGGCACGATTTAAACGCCCTGGAAGAGGCAGGCTGCTATTTGAGATTAATAGAAGAGTTCGGTCTCACCCATGACGAGCTCTCAAAGAAGGTTGGAAAGGACAGGGCCACGATAACCAACATGCTGAGGCTTCTTGCCCTTCCCGGGGAGATTAAAAAAGAGTTGATTAGCGGAAGGATAACCCCCTCCCATGCAAGGAGCATGATCGGACTTTCAAAAGAAGAGGTAAGCCGTCTTCTTTCCAGGATTACTTCGGAAAAATTAACCGTAAGGGACATCGAAAACGCCGCAAAGATTTCAAGGTTAAAATCCAGAAACCGAAGCTCAGCTCAGCTCAAATCAAAAAGCCTTACAAAAAAAAGCGATGTTTCCACATCCTCCCAGATAAAATGTTACGAAGAAGAACTTTTTGAGGAATTTCAGGCCCCGGTCAGGATAAATTATCATGGCAGGGGAAGCGAAATAAAAGGAAAAATAGAAATAAATTTTTATTCCTCCAGGGACATGGAAAGGATAATAAGTCGCCTTAAGGGCGAATAACCAAATCACGCCATCCCTGGTATAATATTACTAATAAGCGTCAGTTCCTTATCAAAATGCCTTTGGAGATATGACTGAATTAGTTATCACATGGCAGGGATTATTGTTTGAAGCCGTTTCATTCCTTGTCTTCACTTTTCTTCTAAACCTTTTTTTATTTAAGCCTATAAATAGAATTATTAAAAAAAGGGCGCAAATCATTGAAACCCATCTAAACACCAAAAATAACCTGGATAGCGGAATTGAAGGCTTTGGTTTCAAGACCGATGAAGAAAAAAGAAAATTAAAGCAAGGGATCCATGACCTAAAATCACGCACCGGCTCTGAAGCTCGCGCGGAAGCCTCAAAAAAAACCCGGGAAACCCGGGAGAGGGCGTTAGCGCGATCCGGCGCCATATTGGATGAATTCCAGAGAAAAAAAGGTTCCCTTGAAGAAGTTTATATGGAAAAAACTTCGGAAATTTCATCACTTATATGTAAAAAAATTTCAGGATAGTTATTATGGCAACTTTCTGGCGTCTTTTTGACACATTTATATTGCTTGCCGGCCTTGTCTATATTTCAATCAAATATGTGATGCCTGCCTTGCGCGCCCGGGGGGCAGAGATAAGCTCAACAATCGAAAAAGCTAAAGAAGAAGAGGAGAAGGCAAAAGAACTCCTTAAAGCGGCGGAGGATAAATTTAACAGCGTTAAAACGGAATTGGGCGTCATAATGGAGGAGGCACTGAAGGAAGCAGCGCTTGATAGAAAAAACATTATTGAAGAGGCAGGCGTCTCTGCGGGCAAAATGGCCGAAAATATTATAGCCCTTGCAAAAGGGGAAGTGGAAAAGCAAAAAAGGATAATATACCTGAACGCTGTAGAGGGTTATTTTAATTCCGCAGTGGAAAAACTTGGAAAAGAGCTTTTGGACGAAACAATGACCCGGATAAATTATAATTTGATAGACCTTCATGGAGGCAAAATTGGAAAATGACCTCATAGCCAGAAGGTATTCAGAGGCCCTTTTCAAGATAGCGCTGGAAAATAAAAATGTGGACGAAATATACAGGGATCTAGGCTCTTTTCTTACCGCCTGCTCTTTAATGCAGTGCGCGGAAGAATTTCTTTTAAGGTCATATATTGCAAAGAAAGAAAGGATTTCTGTTATAAAAATCATGGGTGAGGCGTTATCTTTCAAGCCCGATACCGTCAATTTCTTAAGTCTTTTGATAGAGAATAGCAGGATAAATTGCTTCTACAAGATTTTTCTTGAATATTCTAGGTTAAGGAATGAAGCGGCAGGCATTATGAGGGCCGAGGTTGTTTCGGCCTCTAAACTCACGATGGGCGAAATGGACAGGTTAAAGGCAGAGCTCGAAAAAAACAAGGGGAAGACCTTCATAATACGAGAAAAAGTAGATAAGGGCATTTTGGGCGGATTTATAACAAGTATAGAAGACAAGGTATATGATTTAAGCATAAAAACCGCCCTTTCAAGGCTTCAAAACGAACTTAAACGGGAAGCGCAGAACTATGGCGGATAAATCAACCGAACTGACCGATATAATCAAGCAAAAGATTGAATCCTATACGCAGGGGATAGATATTAGCGAAACCGGCGTAGTCATATTTGTAGGGGATAAGGTTGCGAGGATCTACGGCCTTTCCAACGCCATGATAGGCGAAATTATCGAAATGGCCCCTGATATTTACGGTTATGTCTTAAACCTTGAGGAGGATAGCGTCGGCGTTGTTGTCCTGGGGGAAGAGTTTGTAATAAAAGAAGGCGACAGGGTTAAAAGAACCGGCAATATTGCCGAGGTCCCCGTCGGGAAAGAGATTGTGGGAAGGGTTCTGGACGGGCTTGGAAGGCCGATCGACGGTAAGAATCCGATTAAGGCGGCGTATTATTCTCCCATCGAAAGGAAGGCGCCGGGAATAGTCGAAAGGAAAAAGGTAAATCAACCCTTATACACCGGCCTGAAAATACTTGATGCCCTGATCCCTATTGGTCGCGGCCAGAGGGAGCTAATTATAGGGGACAGGCAGACCGGGAAATCCGCGATAGCGGTGGATACAATTTTGAACCAGAAAGGTCAGGACGTTTACTGTATTTATGTTGCGATAGGGCAGAAACAATCAACTGTTTCTTTTATCTATGACAAGCTGATGGGCGAGGGTGCGATGGATTACACGACCATAATTGCCGCCAACGCTAGCGATCCTGCGACTCTTCAGTATTTTGCCCCTTATACGGGTGTTACAATGGGGGAATATTTCCGGGACAATGGAATGCATTGCCTCATTATTTATGATGACCTTTCGAAACATGCCGTAGCTTACAGGGAGGTATCCCTCCTTTTAAGGAGGCCCCCTGGAAGGGAGGCTTACCCGGGAGACGTATTTTACCTGCATTCGAGGCTTCTTGAGCGTGCGGCCAAGCTTAACGATAATCTTAAGGGGGGTTCTCTTACGGCCCTCCCAATAATAGAAACCCAGGCCGGGGATGTCTCGGCATATATTCCTACAAATGTAATTTCGATTACGGACGGCCAGATATTCCTTGAAACCGATCTTTTTTATTCGGGCATAAGGCCCGCCGTAAACGCGGGGCTTTCGGTTTCCAGGGTCGGAGGGGATGCCCAGATAAAGGCCATGAAACAGGTGGCAGGAGGTTTAAGGCTTTCGCTTGCCCAGTACAGGGAGCTTGCCGCGTTTGCCCAGTTCGGCGCTGATCTGGATAAATCAACACAGGAAATGCTTGCCCGGGGAAGAATGATGACCGAGCTCCTCAAACAACCTCAATACAAGCCAATGCCTGTTGAAGAGGAGGTAGTTATCTTATATGCCGCTACAAATGGCTACATGGACGGCTACCGGATAAGCTCGATTAAAAAATATGAACATGAGCTTCTTTTGTACGTAAAAAATTCCTATCCCAGCATAAACGAGGAAATAAAAAATAAAAAAGAGCTGAATGACAAGTTAAGGTCCGACCTTTCTTCGGCGCTGGACAAATTTAAAACCATTTTTATAGAAGATTAAAATATGCCGGGTTTAAAATCAATAAAAAGAAAGATAAAGAGTATTAAAAATACAGGTAAGATAACCAGGGCGATGAAGATGGTTGCCGCGGCGAAATTCAAGAGAAATCTTGCCGCGATGAATGCCTATAAGCCCTTTGCAGAATCTTATATGGAGGTTATAAAAAATATCTCCGCCAATATGGTTTTGTATTCACATCCTTTTTTTTCAAATAAGGGTGAATCTGGAAATATCGGGATGCTTTTGGTTTCAACTGACAGGGGGCTTTGCGGCTCATTCAACTTAAACCTCTTTAAGCTTTTTTCAGAGGAACTTGCAAATAAAAATATTGAGGAAAGGCGCATCAGGCTTTATCTCCTTGGGAAAAAAGGGGCGGATTACTTTAAAGGGCATAATTACAAAATGGCATATAATTCACAATTCAGGGGGCTAGATTTGGGAGAGGAAGGCCTGAGCGGCGCCCTTGCGTCTGAGATATCGAAAAGTTTCACACGGGGGGAAATAGGCAGCCTTTACCTTTTTTCGAACAGGTATGTCTCAACTCTTTCCCAAAAGCCCACCCTTGAAAAAGTCCTTCCGTTTGATACTTATGACGAGTCCGCGCAAAAGGGCGGATACCTGGTCGACCCTGTCCAACACGAAGATGACATACTGGATAAAATCTTTAACGATTATTTAAGGAGTAGAATATATTTTGCTATCCTGGAGTCTTTCGCGGGGGAGCAGGCGTACAGGATGAACGCCATGGAAAATGCTACACGGAATGTCGAAAAGCTTATAAACAGGCTTACCGTTTCCTACCATAAGGCAAGGCAGGCGGCGGTTACCCTGGAAATTCTTGATATCGTTAATGGCGTAAATTCATTAAAACAGTAAGGGGCGTCACGATGAACGAGGGAATGATATCTCAGGTAATAGGTCCCGTGGTTGACGTAAAATTTGAAGGAGGGAGCCTCCCGCCTATATTTAACGCACTTGTTCTCACTAATCCCAGGATAAATAACGAGGAAAATAACCTTTTCGTCGAGGTAGCCCAGCATCTTGGAGAAAATACCGTAAGATGCATCGCGCTGGATTCCACCGACGGCCTCTCCAGGGGGATGAAAGTTATTGACACGGGAAACAAAATTACTGTCCCGGTTGGAAAGGAGGTCCTGGGAAGAATTTTTAACGTCATCGGAAAACCTGTCGATGAATTGCCGGAAAAGGCCTTTAAATCAAGGTTACCCATCCACAGGCCCGCCCCTTCTTTCGAGGAGCAGTCAACCTCCGTTGAAATCCTTGAAACAGGTATCAAAGTTATAGACCTTCTCGAACCTTATTCAAAGGGCGGGAAGGCCGGTCTTTTTGGCGGCGCCGGTGTAGGAAAAACAGTCCTTGTCATGGAACTCATACATAATATAGCTATTGAACACGGGGGATTCTCGGTCTTTGCGGGGGTTGGAGAAAGGACCAGGGAGGGAACAGACCTCTGGATCGAGATGAAGGAATCCAGGGTTCTTGACAAGGCTGTTCTGGTTTACGGGCAGATGAACGAGCCTCCGGGCGCAAGGGCGAGGGTTGCCCTTTCTGCCCTTACAATGGCCGAATATTTCAGGGATGAAGAAAAACAGGACGTTCTCCTCTTCATAGATAACATATTCAGATTTGCCCAGGCCAACTCGGAGGTAAGCGCCCTTCTCGGCAGGATACCTTCCGCGGTGGGTTATCAGCCCACGCTTGCAAGCGACATTGGGGAGCTTCAGGAAAGGATAACAAGCACAAAAAAAGGCTCCATAACGTCCGTCCAGGCCGTTTATGTTCCCGCTGACGACCTGACTGATCCGGCACCCGCGACCACATTCGCGCACCTTGACGCAACAACGGTTTTGTCCCGCCAGATAATGGACATCGGCATATATCCCGCTGTTGATCCCCTGGATTCCACCTCAAGATCTCTGGACGCAAACATCATAGGCGAGGAGCACTATAACACGGCAAGGGGGGTTCAGGCGGTTCTCCAGAAATATAAAGAGCTTCAGGATATCATAGCCATACTCGGGATGGATGAGCTTTCGGAGGACGACAAGCTAATTGTCGCAAGGGCAAGGAAGATCCAAAGATTCCTCTCTCAACCCTTTTTCGTGGCCGAAGTCTTTACAGGATTTCCCGGAAGATATGTCCCTCTTTCTGAGACAATTAAGGGATTTAAGGAAATCCTCGATGGAAAACACGACATCCTGCCCGAACAGGCCTTTTATATGGTCGGGACGATAGAAGAGGCGGTTGAGAAGGCTAAAACCTTGACCGTCCCCGTGGCCGCCGCCGCTTCTTCAACTGATGAGGTTGAGAAAACCAATGCCCTGACCAAACCGGAAGGCACCCCGGTCCCCCCTCCTGATAAGGATAAGGAATAACAAATGGCGCTCAAACTAAAAATTACAGGACGTGAAGGCGTCATATTCAATGGGAATGTGGATTTCTGCGAAATTCCCGCTGAACCGGGGATAGAAGGCATTTTGCCCGGGCATGAGAATTTTATTGCTAATGTTATGAAGGGAAAAGTAGTGTATAAAACGGGTAACTCTTCCACTGAAATAGACGTCCCCGCAGACGGATTTGCCGAGGTAAGCGTTGATGCCGTAAACATTATTTTATCCGGTAAATCCTGATATCCCCCCTTTTCAATAAATAAATTGATATTAAATTCTAAAAATATTATCATACCTAATGGTATTTTCCACTCGAAAAACATTTTTCTAATTTTTTCAGGCCATGATCGATATAAAACTCATAAGGGAACAAAGGGAATTTGTCAAAAAGGAAATTGAAAAGCTTTCTGTATCTTCTCTGATAATAGACGAGATTTGCGAGCTGGATGAATCCAAAAGAAAGCTACTCTATGATACCGAATGCCTCAGAAATACCCGGAAAATCCTATCCAGGGAGATTTCTTCCGAAAAAAACGAAGAAAAAGTCTCAGCTAAAAAAAACGAGGTTAAGAAAATAAACGATACAATAAAGTTTCAGGAAGAAGACCTTGCCTTAATTGATAATAAATTAACGGAACTTATGCTGAATGTTCCCAATCTTCCCGATCCCGATGTCCCTTTGGGTGAAGACGACTCCCATAACGTCACGGTATCATATTTTAACGAAAAGAAATCCTTTGAATTTAAACCACTTGCGCATTATGAAATAGGTGAAAAAAGGGGGCTTATAGACTTTGAAAGGGGGGTGAAAATATCCGGAACGCGTTTTTATGTCCTTAAGAAAGGGTTTGCAAGGCTACAGAGGGCCCTTATTAATTTTATGCTGGACACGCACATTTTAGAGCACGGCTATGAAGAAGTTTACCCCCCCTTCATGGTGAACGAGGATTGCCTTGTCGGGACGGGGCAGTTGCCAAAGTTTGCCGATAATCTTTATAAGGACGATGATTCCGGCTTTTGGTTTGTTCCCACCGCGGAAGTTCCGGTTACGAACATGTACCGGGATGAAATTATAGACCCTGGTCTTTTACCCGTAAAGCACGTGGCATATACGGCGTGTTTCAGGAAGGAGAAGATGTCTGCGGGAAAAGATACAAGGGGAATAAAAAGGGGGCACCAGTTTGACAAGGTGGAGCTTGTAAAGATAGTCCTGCCCGAAAAGGCAAAAGAAGAGCTATCAAGCCTCATATCAGATGCCCAGGACATACTTAACAGGCTTGAAATCCCTCACAGGCTTGTTCAGATGTGCGCGGGAGATTTGAGCTTTTCCGCGGCTGAAAAATATGACATCGAGGCTTACGCCCCGGGGGTCAACGAGTGGCTTGAAGTCAGCTCATGTTCAAATTTCAACACCTTCCAGTCGAGAAGGGCTAACATAAAATTTAAAAGGGATAAAAATTCCAGGGCCGAGTTTGCGGCCACGCTTAACGGTTCGGGACTTGCGCTTCCAAGAGTCATGATCGCGGTAATAGAAAATTATCAGACAAGGGACGGATTGGTTAAGATACCCGATGCCTTAAGAAAATATCTTAACGATGAGGAATTTATTTAACCCGGGCTTTAAATATATATGTCTTTTCACAAAAGGATTATAAGTTCTGTTTTAATTATTTTCTTTTCTGCCTACTCGTTCCTTTCCCTTTTTTCCTTTAATATTCTTGAAGTGACCGCGAATTCGTATTCCATTTCCACGGTTCATAAAACAAACTTGGGGGGCAGGATCGGAAGCACACTTGCCGAATATTTACTTAACGTATTTGGGATTTCCTCCTTCCTTCTTATGCTGTTCATTCTTTTTTCGGGCATGCTTCTTATTTTTAACGCGCCAAAAAAGATAAGGCCTTTAGCAGGAATGCTCATCTTTTTTCTCGCGTCAAATATGCTTTTATCATGGATTTTTAGAAATATTTCATATAACGATTTTCCCGCGTCCGGCGGCGGTCTCGTGGGAAGCGGCCTTTTATACTACAACGGAAAGTTTTTCGGTACCGTTGGCACCGCAATAATCCTTGCCGTTTTATTCATAATCTCGTTTTATATAATTTTTAGAAAAAAAGGAATCAGATTCTTAAAAGAAAGGGTCATCGGGATATATTCCGCTATTTCTGAAAATTTAAGGGATTTAAAAGAACTTGATTTCAGTAAAATAATACATAAAATTAAATTTTTCTTTTCTTCCATGTCCCTCTATTTCGATAAGAAAAGGGGCTTTCAGAAGCGAAGGAAAACATTTGTCGAAAACAAGGAATTGTTCGGGGGAACAAGAGAGGAGCTAATAAAGGAACTAGATGAAAGAGAAAGCAAGCTGGCGGATCCGGCCACCGGCAAGACTCCCGCAAAACCGAAGAATATCTCTTTTGATTTCACGGGGGACAGGGAAACAAAGCTCCCCCCCATCTCTTTACTTGATTCAAACACGGAAAAGGATAGCGTAAAACCGGACAGGGCTTCCCTTTTGGCTAATGCGACGCTTATAGAAAAAAAGCTCATGGATTTCGGCGTCAAAGGCAAGGTAACGGGCGTGAACGCCGGGCCCATAATAACGATGTATGAATTTGAGCCGGCAAGCGGGATAAAAATAGGAAAAATAATCCCCCTTTCGGAGGACTTGACCATGGCCCTTAAATCCAGGCCTGTAAGGATTACCGGGGTGGTGGAAGGCAAATCCTCCGTGGGAATAGAGGTGCCGAATAACAAGAGGGAAACCGTTTATTTCCCAGAGATTTTAAGGTCCAGAGAGTTTGCGCAGTCGGATTCTCCTTTAACAATGATTCTCGGAAAAAACACCTCGGGGGAAAATTTTATATTTGACCTTAAGAGATGCCCCCACCTGCTGGTAGCCGGGGCAACCGGTTCAGGAAAAAGCGTTTTTATAAACGCCCTTATCGCGAGCATTCTATTCAAGGCTTCTTACGAGGAGGTTAACTTCCTGATGATCGATCCCAAAAGGCTTGAGCTTACCCCATTCGAAAATCTTCCTCATCTCGCGTCGGACGTCATATATGACCCTAAAAAGGCCTCGGTTGCCCTCAGATGGGCTGTTTCCGAGATGGAAAGAAGATACAGGATAATGCAGGAAGTTTCCGTAAAAACCATAGAGCAGTTTAACGACAAGGCAAAAAGAAGGGATTTGAAATCCATACCCTACCTTGTTGTTATAATAGACGAGCTGAGCGATTTGATGCTTACAAGCCCAAAAGATATAGAGACCTCAATAGTTCGTCTTTCACAGATGGCCCGCGCCTGCGGGATACATCTTGTCATTGCCACCCAGAGACCTTCGGTCAATGTCGTTACAGGCATAATAAAGGCGAACATGCCCTCAAGAATAGCGTTTCTTGTTTCCTCAAAGGTGGATTCCAGGACCATACTTGATTCAAATGGGGCAGAAGAGCTTTTGGGATATGGCGACATGCTGTTTATGCCCCCCGGACAGGGCCGTCTTATTAGAATACATGGTTCTTACATCACCGAGAATGAAATAAAAAGAGTCGTAAAATTTATCGAGGAAAAGAATTTTCCGGTCCAAAAAAATGAGTCTCTTGTAAAGGAGTTTGACAATAGCCTCAATTCTGATAGAATATTTACCAAAGATTTTGAGGACTCCGACGACGAGATTTACAGGGAGGTCTTAAACCTTGTTGAGTCGATGGAGGGCGATTCTACAATTTCGATATCCTATATACAAAGAAGGTTCCGGATCGGCTTTAACAGAGCGGCCCGGATAGTCGAGAAACTCCAGGAAGAGGGCATATTGCAGAAAAAAGGGAAAAAGGGGCAGTTATAATCCATGAAAAAATATCTTACCTTGGCAGTCTTTTTTTTGGTGTTTTTTTATATTTTTTTTCAAACTATACCCTCCTTTTCCCGAAATATTCTTATAAACAAGATAGAAAACACCTATAAAGGCGTTCATTCCATAAGTGCCTATTTTTACCAGCAGGAAGTCCTGCCCGGCTATTCCCAGAAGATATTTTACAAGGGATATTTTTTTTATGAATCGCCGGATAAGTTGGCATGGGTATATATAAGTCCAATAAAAAAGAGGGAGGTTCTCTCGGGAGGCGCGCTTTATGTTATAGATAGTGCCCTAAAGAGAGTCACAGTTATAAATGTCTCCGAAAGCAATGGCGGCTATCCCCCGAATATAATTGCCGTTATAGGAAACCTTAGCAGGTATTTTAAAGTAATACGGGTCACGGAAAATCCTGGAAAAGGCATAATAGAAGCCGAGCTAAAACCCATAAATCTTCAGAGGGCAAGGGTTATATACGCGGATTTCAAGGAAGGTTCGTTTAAAATAGCATCTCTTAAGATCCTTACCCATCAGGGGCAGACCATAGACTTTCATTATTCCAGGGTTGAATTTAACAGGCATATAAAAGAAAAAGTTTTCAGCGTAAACTTTCCTTCCGATTACAAAATCATAAAGGAGGGATATTAACGATGCCTTCTTTCGACGTGGTATCCAAAGCAAATCTCCAGGAGGTTGATAACGCGATTAATCAGGCAATGAAAGAGATTGGAGGGAGGTACGATTTCAAGGGAACCCAGAGCGAGATAAAAAGGCAGGAGAACATGGTTACCATTCTTGGGGATGACGATTACAAGCTGGGGGCCCTAATAGATATATTTAAGGGCAAACTTATAAAGAGGGGCGTTTCGGTTAAATTCCTGGATTTTAAGAAAAAGGAAGAGGCATCCAAGGGAATGATGCGCCAGGAGGTTGAGATTAAAGAGGGCGTGGACAAGGAATCATCAAAAAAAATTATCGCCGAAATTAAAAAAATTGCCCCAAAGGCCTCCGTTGAAAACCTGAAGGATCACTTAAGGGTCGGTTCAAAATCAAAAGACGAACTCCAGGGAATAATTTCCCATTTAAGATCGTTCCCCCTGCCTATCGAGCTTTCTTATATAAATTTCAGGGATTGATAGAATTTTTAGGTGGCTCAATGCCCCTTAATTAGGCATATATGATATTTTTGTTTATTATTTAGGCAAAAATAAGGAAATTTAAAGGCATTAAACTGGTATGTTTATTGCATAAGAAAGAGGAGGCAGAATGAAAAAAATTGAAGCCGTTTTTAAACCGTTTAAACTTGATGATGTCAAAGAAGCCCTTAACAAGATTGGCATACATGGAATGACCGTTTTTGAAGTAAAGGGTTACGGAAGGCAAAAGGGACATACGGAGCTGTACAGGGGCGCCGAATATGTTGTCGACTTCATACCCAAGGTAAAAATCGAGGTAGTGGTGTCCGATGACCAGGCGGGAGCGGTAATAGAGGCAATAATGTCCTCCGCGAAAACGGGAAGGATAGGGGATGGAAAAATATTTGTATCGCCCATGGAAGACGCGATAAGAATAAGGACGGGTGAAAAAGGGGAAGAAGCCCTTTAATTTTTGTTTCAATAAAATTTTAAAATTAAACGGAGGACAAATGACAGAGAAAGAGGTTCTGCAGTTTATCAAAGAAAATGGTGTGCAGATGGTTGATGTGAAGTTTTGCGACTTGCTCGGGACATGGCAGCATTTTACAGTGCCTGTTAGCGAGCTCGACGAAGGCGTTTTTAAGGAAGGGTTCGGGTTTGACGGCTCAAGCATAAGGGGATGGCAGTCAATAGAATCGTCGGACATGTTAATAATTCCCGATCCCAAAACAGCGGTTATTGACAATTTCATAGAGGCAAAAACCATTTCTTTGATATGCAATATAAAAGACCCCATTACCGGCAATTTTTACGACAGGGATCCCCGCTATATCGCCCATAAGGCTGAGAAATACTTACAGTCCACAGGTATTGCCGATACCGCGTACTTCGGGCCTGAAGCGGAATTCTTCATATTTGACGACATAAGATACGACCAGACCTCCAACACCGGATATTACTACATTGACTCCGAAGAGGGAATATGGAACAGCGGCAGGGACGAGATGCCTAACCTTGGCCATAAGCCAAGGTATAAAGAGGGTTATTTTCCGGTATCCCCCGTTGACACTCAGACCGATATCAGAAACGAGATGGTCGCGGAGATGCAGGCGGTGGGCATAAGGATTGAAGCGGCCCACCACGAAGTCGCTACCGGCGGACAGGCGGAAATAGACATGAGGTTTAACCCCCTTACCCAGATGGGAGATAACCTCATGTGGTATAAATACATAATTAAAAACGTCGCGAGGAGATACGAAAAGACCGCGACCTTTATGCCTAAACCGCTTTTCGGCGACAACGGGAGCGGCATGCACGTCCACCAGAGCCTCTGGAAGAGCGGCCAGCCCCTTTTCGCCGGCAAGGAATACGCCGGGCTTTCCGAGATTGCCCTTTATTACATTGGCGGGATTTTAAAACACGCAAAAGCATTGTGCGCCTTCACCAACTCCACGACGAATTCTTACAAAAGACTTGTGCCCGGGTTTGAAGCCCCGGTCAATTTCGTGTATTCTTCGAGAAACAGGAGCGCTGCCGTAAGGATCCCCATGTATTCCAACAATCCTAAGGCAAAGAGGATTGAATACAGGACGCCGGACCCGACCTCGAACGGGTATATCGCTTTTTCAGCCATGCTTTTAGCTGGTCTTGACGGTATTATAAATAAGATTAACCCCGGCAAGCCGACCGACAAGGATTTATTTACCCTCACCAGGAAGGAGCTCAAAAATATCCCCGTAGCCCCGGGCTCGCTGGAAGAAGCCCTTAAGGAACTTGAAAAAGACCATAAGTTTCTCCTCCAGGGCGGCGTGTTCACGGAAGAAGTTATCGAGACATGGATAGACCGCAAGATGGAAAATGACGTCAACCCGGTAAGAATGAGGCCGGTGCCTTACGAGTTCATGCTTTATTACGATATTTAATTTGCTTCATATAATTCTTGCGGTTACAGCTTAAGAGGGGCCCAACCTGGTTGCGCCCCTCTTTTTTTCCTTTCCGTCCTTCCCCGTTTTTTACCATAAATTGAGATATAATTATTGCATGAAGGAATATGACGTAATAGTTATAGGAACGGGCGCGTCGGGCACTCCTGCCGCATATAAATGTAACGGCGCGGGAATGAGGGTAGCCGTAATAGATTCTCATCCTTACGGCGGTACGTGCGCCGTGAGGGGCTGCGATCCCAAAAAAGTTCTATTCGGTTTTTCCGAATTCATGGATTTATATGGCAGATTAAAAGGGAAAGGAATTTCAGGTGATAATATTAAAATAAGCTGGAACGAGCTTATGAAATTTAAAAAATCCTTTACCGGCCCAGTGCCGGATGAAAGAGACAAGGGGTTCAGGGAAGCGGGAATCGACACCTACCACGGAAGGGCCCATTTTATATCCAAAGACGCAATGGAGATTAACGGAATTGAAGTTAAATCGAAATACTTCATGATAGGGGCCGGGGCTAAGCCTTCAAGACTTGAAATAACCGGGGAAGAGCATGTCAAAATAAGCGATGATTTTCTTGAAATGGAAGATTTGCCGGATAAACTGGTATTTTTAGGCGGCGGGTACATCTCTTTCGAGTTTGCGGGAATAGCAAAAAGAGCCGGTTCCGATGTCTCCATTATACATAGAAGCCAGGACGTATTGAAAAAGTTTGACCGCGATCTTACAATATGGCTCTTTGCTTCCATGGAGGAAGCGGGGATAAGAATACTTACAAATACCCCGCCGTCTTCCATAGAAAAAATAGGCAGCAAATTTATAATTCATACGAAAGGAGAGAAAGACCTCAAGATTGAAGCAGATATGATTATTCACGGCGCGGGAAGGGAGCCGGACATAAGGGACATGGGCCTTGAAACCGCCGGGGTAGAATATGACAAAAAGGGCATAGCCGTCAACGAATACCTTCAAAGCGTCTCGAACCCGCTAGTTTACGCCGCAGGTGATTGTTCCGCGACAAAAGGCTATCCCCTTACCCCCATAGCCTACATGGAAGGAAAAATTGCGGCGGACAATATAATTAACGGAAACAAAACCAGGCCCGATTATACCGGGATGCCCAACGTTGCCTATACAATCCCACCGGTCGCCTTTGTTGGTTTGACGGAGGAACAGGCCAGGGCAAAGGGTCTTAAGTTTAAGGTAAACATGGAGGAAACCTCGGGCTGGTATTCATCGAAGAGGATAGGTGAAAAGCGCTCCGGTTATAAAATTATAATAGAAGAAGGCACGGAGCGCATTATTGGAGCCCATCTTTTTGGAAACTATAGCGAGGAAGTGATAAATATTTTTGCCGTTGCCATAAGGAACAACATTAAGGCAGGCGCTCTCAAAGGCGCCATATACACATATCCCACCAAGGCGTCGGACATTGCCGATATGCTATTAAGTATAACCTAAAACGGTATGTCGTCGTCTTCCCCGGAAGGAGATCCTGCGCTGAAATTTGAGGAGCTTCCGGAGGTCTCTGGAAATCCCGCGCCTCCGGCTTCAGCTTCGCTGTAAGCGGGAGCCCCCTCCGCCGGACCTCCTGCCCCCTTAGCCCCAAGAAATACTATATTGTTTGCCACGATTTCAGTCCTGTATTTCTTCACCCCGTCCTTGTCGTCATAGGAAGAAGTGCTTATCCTTCCCTCCACGAAAACCTGCTTGCCTTTATTTAAATAATTTGCCAGGTTTTGCCCCATCTTCCCAAAGATGACTATATTGTGCCAGGTGGTCCTTTCGGTTCTTGAACCCGATTTATCGTTAAAATATTCCGTGGTAGCGATAGGAAATTTCAAAATCGCGAGCCCGTCCGGCGTAAAACGCAGCTCAGGGTCTTTTCCTAAATTGCCGATTAAAAGAACTTTGTTAAGGCTTCCCATGATAATGCCCTCCAGGAGATTTATTGATGGAATTTATAATATAACTTATAATAATTTAAGGTTGGAAGTTTGGCAAGTTAAATTTTTGTTACAGTTATATTTCTTTTTTGTTTCAATGATCGAGATTCAATGAGGGGCGTTATTGTTTTTTTGCGATAATGCTATATACTTAAAATGCGGGTTAGGTTAAAACAATTAAACTTTTATGTTAAAAGTTTATCTTGCCTTGAAAAGAAAATTCACCCGGCTTCATTCGACCTTTTCGAAAGGGTTTTCCCTGGTTGAGGTTATGGTTGCAATAGTGATCTTGCTTGTCGCGTTTCTGGGCATGATAGCGCTTTCAGCCTCCCTTCTAAATTCCAACGCCCAGGCAACCAACCTTAATATTGCCACCGAGATCGCGAGCATGCAAGTGGCCCAGCTCGATTGCCTTGGAGTGACCGGTGTGGCGAGTTTTAGCAACCCTTATACATATTATATTGCCCCATCTGTAATACCCGATTCATCATCGGATAAAAGAATCGGCAGCCCAAATATTCCCGGCGTCGCTTCTACAGCTTGTATAAATCCCGTTTTAACCTATGGCGGCGTTGTCCCCTCAAACCTTTCGACCAACGGAGGCCTGGCTATAACTATTCCCTACACTGTTGCAATATCATTTTCGACTAATCCAAATAATTTGTCTGAAGCGGACGCGGTCGTAAGGGTGAGTTGGAACAACGGTCTTAATTCTGTCACTTTTTATGACACATTGAGCAGTTTTATGTAAGAATTATTGTTAATTTAATTTTTAGCCGGAAGGATAAGAATGTTTAATCAAAATGCATCAATTCATATTAGGAAGAAGTTAGCCGACGCAAAAGGGTTAACGTTCGTAGAGCTTCTCATAGCCCTTTCAATCGCTTTAATCGTGGTAGCAGCCGCTTATTATATTCTTTTATACCAGTCGGGTGTTTTCCGGGCAAGCAAATCAATTGCGGTTGAGCAGGAAAGATTGGATAACGCGTTTAATACCGTTAAATTCAATTTGAGGTTTGCGGGATTTGATTATGGTTCAGGCTTTTATTATTTAAATGAAGGGCCGAACGTCCCTTTTCCCGTTACGGTAATCCAAGCCGGAGGTTTAGGGAACAATAATCCATACGAGGTTCTCATAAGTCGCAACGCTCTCGTTGTTCCAAATAGTTCATGCACCCTGACGGCGCATAATTTTCCAAAAAATTGCAGCGCAGAGTATGACGTTACTCCGCAAAGTTGCATGACTAATTTTTACAGGGGCCAGCTTTTAACAGGATTTAGTTACGTGCCATGCCCAAAATATAAAAGCTCGGCCACGGGGAAAACCCCCACTATATGTATTGATCAAGTTGGCCCGACATATGTCAAGATAAGTCCTACCAAGGGAAATTCTCCGTGTCCCGATACCGCCAATAATGTTCCTCCCGAAAGCATTGCCGTGTTGAGCGGCGCTTCCATAATTCGACAATATGTATTTTATTGGGGGAATTCGCCTTATACAGCTCCACCGGTGATAGATACCGGCGGAAATGTAATATATAGCAATAAATCACCTTTTAACGTGCCGGGGGATTTATATGAATGCACCGCCTATTTACCGGCGAACAGTTCAAATCTAAAAAACCTGTACTGCCTTAAAGATACTGTGGTAGAACTTGACGATTACGTAAATTATTTCAATATTTCTCCCGTTGCGACAACGGGGGTTACATATTACGGCAACACATATTACTATGCTTATAATTTGTCGATTTCAGCCGAATCAAACGTCGCCATTACCACTTCCCCTTCCTATAGCGTTTATACGTTATTTACAAATTCTTATAACGGCGGGGCACCCGAACAACGGCAGGGAGTTAACATCCCCGGTTATAACATTGTCAAAACGCTAAGCCAAAGCGTTTATTTAAGGAACGTAAAAAATGGGAAATAGCAATAAAGGGATAGCTCTAATCACCGTGCTGCTAATAATAATTATCGTGGAGATTCTTTCGATATTTGCGATTGATGAGCTCGGTTACGACGTTATCAATGCCGGAAGAAATAAAACGACCGAATATGCCTATAGCGCGTCAAATTCCGGATTAAACGCGATACTTCCGTTCCTTATTAGCGGAACTCCGCAAATGCAATGCTTTTCCGGAAGCTGGTGCGCCCCGGGAGGGTTATCGGTTCCCGCCATAGGAAACGTTACGACTGATTCTTATTACTATACCACTTCAGCCAATACTTTATCCGGCCCTTTCCCATACCAAAACCTTGATACGTCAAATTTATTAAGCCCTTCCCTGTCCCAAACCATGCTAAACGGTTTTCAAAATATAACTCAAGCAGGCTTTGAATACCTGATCAGTTGCGGAGAATATGTTCCCCCTTCGCCCCTGCCCGCCGAATATAATTATATTGGTTCTGTATATTTTGTATCAAGGTTCGGTTCTGATACTAAAATCGTGGAAACGGGGATAAATTTTATGTACGGGGAATATCTAACCGAACCTTCAAACTGCAACTTTGTTACAATTGATGTTTTTCCTCCCTCCCCCAATAAATTAATAGTATTAAGCTGGTTTCAAGTAAGCCGGTAACAGAACGGATGGGATGTTGCTTTCCCCCTCCTTGCCCAAGCCGGCTAACAGGCCCCCTGTTTCGTCCCCCTTGTATAAAAATATTTCAGATATTATAATGAGCAGAAGAAATATTAATATCTTACTTCATAATTATTTAAAAAATTTGATTCTGATTAACCTTCTTTTAAGCCTTTATTGCTGGATTATAATTTCCGTTTCGACGATCTTATTCGGCATATTCGCTGTCGTAACCTCTTTTGTAAACCCTGAAATTTCCCATATAACGGCAAGGATGTGGGGAGGCTTTATCCTAAAGCTCTGCGGGGTTAGGGTAAATGTTTCGGGGGAAGAAAATATTCCCAAAGAGGATAACGGAAAATTCTACATAATCACATCCAATCACCAGAGCTACTTCGATATATTCATTCTCCTTAAAAACCTCAAGATGGATTTCAGGTTCATCGCCAAAAAAAGCCTCTTCGGTATTCCTGTCCTCGGGCAGAGCATGAAAAGGCTGGGTTACATACCAATGGAAAGGGATAATTTAAGAAGCGCTTACGAGAGCGTGAAGGAATCCATTCAAAATCTTAAGAGCAACTCATCCATTTTAATCTTTCCGGAGGGGACGAGGTCCTCTGACGGAAACCTCAATAATTTTAAGAGAGGCGGGCTTAACATGCTCTTAAGGCAAAAAGGGGCGTGTGTTTTGCCGGTAGCTATTATTGGGAGCATTAATGTTTTGAAAAAAAACAGCATCCTGATACACCCTGGAAGGGAAGTGGAGCTTCATATTTTACAACCTGTTATTATAGACGATAAAAAAACGAATAAAAATAAATATGACATGCTGATAGAAGAAATTGAAAACCGCACCCGCGCCGCGATTTCTTCGTCTAAGGAGACAACTATATGCCTGCCCTAAAAGCAATACCCCTGGGAGGACTGGGGGAAATCGGCCTCAACATGATGGTGTATGAGACCGAAAAAGACATAATAATAGTGGATTGCGGGATAATGTTCCCGGAAGATTACATGCTGGGAATAGACATGGTAATTCCCGATATAAGGTATCTTTATGACCCCGAAAAAAAAGAAAAAATAAGAGGGATTGTACTTACGCATGGGCATGAAGACCACATAGGAGCCATTCCGTATATCCTCAGGGAATTAAACATTCCCATTTTTGGAACGCCGTTTACTCTTGGCATTCTCGAAGAAAAACTCAAAGAGTACGACCTTCCCTTCAGGGCCTCGCTTTTCACCGTGAAAACCGGAAGTTCGATTACCTTGGGAGATTTTGAAATAGAATTCATTCGCGTTGCTCACTCCATAATAGACGGGGCAAGCCTTGCCATCAAGACCCCTCTGGGAGTTGTCATACACACCGGTGATTTCAAGTTTGACCAGAGCCTTGATAAGGACCTTGCTACCGACATTAACAGGCTTGCTCATTACGGGGACAACGGCGTGCTCGCGCTTTTTTCAGACTCTACAAATATAGAGAAGGAGGGTTTTACGATTTCCGAGCTTGACATAAAGAACGAGTTCAGGACTATTTTCAGCGAACACCCCGGAAGGATTATAATAGCCCTTTTCGCTTCCAATATTTATAGGATATCCGAGCTTTTCTCCCTCGCCGGGGAATTCAATAAAAAGGTCATGTTCAGCGGAAGAAGCCTTATGACGTACACTCGGGTTGCGAGAAAACTGGGTTACCTTAACATACCGGATGACATGCTTGTGGATGAAGAGTCAATAGATTATTACAGGCCCGAAGAACTTTTAATACTTACCACCGGGACCCAGGGGGAGGCTATGAGCGCCCTTTCGAGAATTTCGGTTAACGACCATAAATATATAAAGATCAAACACGACGACCTGGTCCTTCTTTCCTCAAAATTTATTCCAGGGAATGAGAAGGCAATATCCAAAATCATAAACAACCTTTACCGCAGGGGCGCCGAGGTTTATTACGAAAGCATCTCCGAGATCCACGTATCGGGCCATGGCAGCAAGGAAGAGCTTAAACTTATGATAAACATAACAAAGCCTAAATATTTCATTCCCGTGCACGGAGAGGTTAAACACCTTTACCAGCATAAAAAGCTTGCTGTGAGCGCGGGCATTTCACCTTCAAACAGCTTTGCGATAGAAAACGGCGACACCTTGGAGTTTACAGAAGACAGGGAATGCATAATAGGAGAGAAGGTTTATTCGGGAAGGATTTTCGTTGACGGAAAAGGAATAGGCGACGTCTTAACGCATACCATTAAGGAAAGAGCCCACCTTTCAGAAAATGGAATGATAGTCGTGATGCTTGTCGTCGATTCAAAAACCTCGAGCATAATTTCAGGGCCCGAGATAGTCTCGAAAGGATTTGTTTTCGAGGATTATTTCAAGGAACTGAGCGGGGCCCTTCACAGGCTTGTGATGGACGTTATAGAAAAAAATTTAACGCAGGAAAGCGTTGACTGGGTAAAAGTGAAAGATGATATAAGGAGGTCTTTAAAAAAATATCTGAATAAGAAGATAGACCGCAGACCCTTTATTTTTCCCATGATTACGGAAATATAAAATAGAAGATTTTTAAGGAAAAAGATTTGTAAAATATTTTTTAAAAATTATTGTGATATAATTTTAATAGATATTCATTGAGTTTTCGCGGGATAATTTTTGCAAAGCAATTTAAAATTAACAAAAACATTAAAGTTAATTTTAAATTTGTCGTTCTATTAAAAAGGAAAGAGGAGGTGATTTTAGATGGCAACAAAGAAAGCAGCTAAGAAACCCGCAAAAAAAGCACCAGCAAAAAAAAAGAAATAACTTTGCGGTTTTTACCTTTAGAAATATTTATTAAAAAACGCTTTTATTTTTAAGAAGGCCTTTGGGTGGGCACTTAATTCTATTTACATCTTAAATAAAAGCGTTTTTTAATTTTTGTTTTTTAGTTACTTGGAACTTCCTTCATCAGGGTTTTGGCCCTTGTCAAGCTTTGCATGCCTCGACTTAACCCTGTCAACCCTGTTGTCTATCCTTTCTATAAAGCCGTTTAGCATGCTCTCTATCGCGAACACCATTTCCTTGTTGGCCTTGCCGAGATGTTCTACGACTTCGACCGGGATGCGGTCATAAATGGAATCGGCTATCCTGTTTCCCAATTCCATTCCTTTATCCCTCAGGGATTTTTCCTCTTTTTTGGGCATTTTAACCTCCGTAATATATTTAAAGGTTAGAGTATTATTGTTTTTATTGCGGGAACATTTTGATTATATCTTAAAAGGGGCAGAATTTCAATAGACGGGCAACTCCTTGAAAAGACTAATCTTCCGGGAATTTTTTCCCTATGTCGTAGCCAAGTTTCAAAGAGATTATGTTTCCGGCCGCGACAGTGAGCGGAATTATTACATTTTCGAGCTTCTCTTTAGATGTCCTTATCATAGGGGCGGAAATGGATATGCCCCCTACGATATGAGTAGTGTAATCCCGCAGAGGAACTCCTATGCATATTATCCCTTCGTCAAGCTCCTCGTTATCTATCGCGTATCCCTGGATTTTAATCTTTTCTAGTTCTTTGAAAAGAACGGCCCTGTCGGTTATCGTGTTTTTTGTGTATCCCTGCAGTTTTTCCGGGAGGAGCCTTTCAACCCAATCAAAGGGCTCAAAGGCAATCTGGGATTTTCCGATGGCAGTGGCATATACGGGAAGCGTGTTTCCGACCCTTGAGGCGACCTTTAAAACCTGATTGGCCTCCACGATGTCTAAGTATATTACATGTCTTTCCCTTATGACCCCGACATATGCGGATTCCTTAAGCCTTGCGACAAGGTCTTTAAGAATCGGCTTGGCTATGCTTAAGAGACGAAGATGATGGATGAACGACTGGCCGAGCTCAAGGCTTTTTAGCCCGAGGCGGTAGTTTTCGCTGGCGGGGTCCTGCTCTATGTATCCCTTGTGCTCGAGGGTCGCGAGAAGCCTGAATATCTTGTTTTTGTGGAGTTTAAGGATTTTACTCAACTCGCTCACCCCAAGTTCGGGTTTTTCATCCTTAAAGGCTTCAAGCAGCTCAAGCGAGTTTAAAACCGTTTTGATTATATAACCTGTTTTATCTTTCTTTTTATTCCCTGCTTCCTTAATATCCTTATTGTTTTCCCCTTTCATTTTCCCCTGCTTCTTTTTTATAAGCCTTGTTTTTATTCCACTCAATTTTACATAATACAAAAATAAAAAGCAATTTTAAAAACGGCTCCCTAATTTCGAGCAAAAGAATTGTATTTGATATAATTCAAAATCCGTATAAAATTAGGATATGGACGAAGAAATCGTAAGAACGAGGCTTTTTAAAAAAACTGAAGATGGGTTCAACCAGTGCCTCATATGCGCCCATAGATGCAAAATTAAAGACGGAAGGGTCGGGGTCTGCAAGACCATCGCTAATAGGGGTGGGGAGCTTTATACGATAAATTACGGCATTCTTGTTGCCCGGAATGTCGACCCCATCGAGAAAAAACCCCTTTTTCATTTTCTCCCAAAGTCCTATTCATATTCAATTGCTTCCCCCGGCTGCAACTTCAGGTGCCTGGGTTGTCAGAACGCGGACATATCCCAGGCATACAGGGATGAGGGTTTTGAGACATACATTGAATATTTCAAGGGAATGAAAAGGGTTGAGCCCGAAGAAGCAGTAAAAAGCGCCCTTTCATCTGGATGCAAATCGATATCGTTTACCTACACAGACCCGGCAGTGTTTTTTGATTACAGCATGGAAGTCATGGGGCTTGCGCACGAGAAGGGGCTTAAAAATATTTTTGTGACTAACGGGTTTTTCACTCCCGAGTCGATTGGCGCCGTTAAAGGCCTCCTCGACGCGGCCAACATAGACATAAAGTTTTTTAACGATAATAGCTACAGGAGGATATGCGGGGGAAGGCTGGAGCCGGTCCTTGAATCTATAAGGGGGTTTTATGAAAACGGGGTGCACCTGGAGGTTACTACGCTTCTCATCGACGAATATAATAACACCCCGGAAGAGATAAGGGCCATAGCGGATTTTATTGCTTCGGTAAGTCCGGAGATTCCCTGGCACCTTTCGAGGTTTTTTCCTCTCTATAAAATGCAGGACGGGAGCGTTACCCCGGAAAAAGGTCTCTTAAGGGCGTATGACATAGGAAAAGAGGCCGGGCTTAAATATATATATATAGGCAACGTGCGCATGGAGGGTTATGAAGACACCGTTTGTCCTTCGTGTGAGAGGCTTTTGATTAAAAGGGTCGGATACGATGTCCTTGAAAACAACATAAAGGGAGAGGGAGAGTGCAAATTTTGCGGCAATAAGATTTATGGGGTGTTCAAATAAGCCCCTGCCGGAATTAAAGGTGGTGCTTTATATGGCTTATAGCCACCTTGCCCGGTTTAGGTTTTGATTGGGGCAGAAGGCAGGCTTCAAGGGATGAAGTGCCCGGTTTTGTGGCAACCGGAGGCTCGGTTATCCCGGAAACGGTCACCATAGTTCCGTAACCTATGTTTTCATGAAGGAATTTGGCTTTTTTCAAGGGAAGTTCGACGCATCCCGCAGATTGGGGAAATCCGTAATGAGCCCGGTAGATATAATGAAGGGCCTCGCTCTTGTTGAAATAATCTACATATAAAATACCGCTATCGCTGTAGGGAACCCATTTTACTGGGTGACCATTCAGGCACCCGACCGATTTAGGGTTCTTATTAAGCATCTCTTTGAAAACATTTTCTGGAATCCTGGCGGGGGAAAGGCCGCTCATGGTTGTTGAGTCGTAACGCAGATAGACAAAAAACGTTCCATCAGAGGTTGTTGAATACTCCCCCGTGTTCGCGGGGGATGAAAAAACCTTCCGGCCATTTTCATACAGGGAGACTTCTTCATTCTTCATTGCCTGCCTGATAATTACCCATTTGAAAGGAAGCGGGTCGTATTCCTTTTTTGCTGCGCTTTCTTTCAGTTCGGACAAGAGCGCCGTTGTAATTTGCGGTTTCAGGTATTTCCCGTCGCTTAGCCTTCCGGACACCTGGAGGTATTGTTCTATCGCCCCAAGTATAAATGGATTTTGCGGGTTCCAGGGATAGGACCCCGCGATATTTTGAAGGTCCTCGGGCATTGGGAACGCATATTTATATTGGTAGCTTGAAGTCTGGTATATCGGGAGATAGCGCAGGTATTGAAGGTATTTTACCGTGCAATCGAAAACGGTTTTTCCGCCTTTGCACCGGGCGGCTTCATAAGGGTTTGAGGAAGTTGTGACGGGTTTTCCCGGGATGCTCAGTTTTTCGGGAACATACGGAAGAAATCCTGCCGCGCCGGCAACAAGAAGGCCGGAAACTATAAGAACCCCTAGAACAACATATATGTACCTGGGATTAAATTTCATTGCTCATTCTCCTTAAGACCGGTATTATATCATATTATAATGTTTAAAATAATAGCAAAAATAACAACCCTTAAACCTGTTTAACCCTGATGTATATTATCGGTATGGCACGTGGTATGAACATACTTACCACCCTGTCTCGATTTTAACATATCTATTACCCCGTATAAATAATTTAAGCGGCCAAGCCACTCAACCCCGGTACCCAGCACCCTTAAAACATCTTCCATA